>JAJECZ010000527.1 GCA_022821735.1 Alphaproteobacteria bacterium
GGCGCGAATTCCCGCAGTCGCTCGAATATGTCCCCGACCGGCCCGTCCGGCCCGTGGATCGTGAGTTCCCGTGCGAAATCCGGGAACCTGAGCAGACAATCGGCCAGGAACGGGCTGGAGCCCAGCGCTGCCCAGACTGCCTGGCCTCTGGCAGTATCGCGGTCCAGAGGTCCGATCCGCGCCTGCCAGTCATCCAGCCGGCGGGCGGCCAATTCCGGATCGGCCGGATGCGGGCTGCTGTCTGCTGTCGTCATCGTTCCCATAGGTCCCATATAGTGAGGGACGGTCAAGCGGAGCGGTTAATTGCGGGTAAGGCCTCGGCATGTCCTGTGGATATTGGCGGCCCTCGCGGTCTTCGTTTCGGCGCTGGCGGCTGTCGCTGCCTGGCGCCTCGCCCAGGGACCTATAAGCCTCGCCGTGCTCGCACCCCATGTCGAAGCGGCCTTGTCCCGGCCCGAGGCCGGCTATCGGGTGGAACTCGAGACTGTCGATGTCGTCTGGGCCGGCTGGGACCGGCTGCTGCGTTTCCGGGTGTCCGAGGCCCGGTTGGAGACCCTGCAGGGCGAACCGTTGATCGAGACTCAGGGGCTGGAGTTCGTTCTCGTCACCGAGGACTTGCTGAGCGGCCGGTTCGTGCCGCGGCGCGTGGAACTGCTCGGCGTCAGTGCGACCGTACGGCGCCGGACGGATGGCGCTATCGGTCTCCTTGCCGCCGCACAGGCGGATAGCGATACAGAACCGCAGGAGATCGACCTGAGCGGTCTGTTGTTTGCCGGTTCTGCGGGCGCGGGAGCCGATCTCGCGGGTTTCGGCGTACGCGATGCGACGCTGACGGTTATCGACGACATAATGGGTACGGAATGGAGCGTTCCCCGGCTCGACCTGTCTTTCCGAGGCGCTGCCGACGACACGGTTGCCGAAGGCGCTGCATCCGTGCGCGTCGGCGAAACCGAAACGGACATAGGCTTTACCACATCGTTTGCCGGCGAAGCTGGCGGGCCGTCGCTTTCGGTGCGGCTGCACGGTTTGCGCCCCCCGGTCATCGCCGGCGCTCATCCTCTGCTGGCGTTGCTCGATCGTGTGACCACACCGTTGAGCGGCAGCGTGACCCTCCATCTGGACCCGGACTTTGCCGTCACCGCAGTCGATGCGGACTTGCGCGGGGCCGGCGGCGCCATTGTCGATCCCCGGAACGTGGATCGCCGGGTCGAGGTGGACGGGCTTGCGATCAGGGCCCGCGCCGTTGAAGGCCTCACGCAGCTCGAGATCGAGACAGTCGAGATCAAGGCGCTTGGCCGCACCGCACGATTGTCGGGCGGAGGCGCCCGGCAGGGCGGAACCTATTCCGCCTTTACGCATCTGGAGGACGTCCCGAGCGCCCTGTTGTCGCCGATTCTGCCGCCCCGTTTCGACCTCGCGACCGTTCTCGACGCGCCTGTCTCCGGTACGGTGGCGTGGAGATTCGATTCGGACTTCCGGCCCACGGTTATGGATATGGGGCTGACTATCGGCGCGGGCAGCCTGCGCGTGCCCGGTCCCGAATCGGACCCCGTCGCGTTCAAGGCCGGCGATGCCCTGGTCCAGGCCGAACTGGGGGCCGGGCAGGTGCTGGTCGAATCGCTCGCTCTCGAACTGGAGCGGGGCCGCATCCAGGCCGGTGGCAGCGGCAAACGCCTGGAAGCCGGCTGGAACGTGCATCTGGAAGCCTGGGCTGCCGATATCCCGGTAGACGATCTCCGGCATCTATGGCCGTCCGCTATCGGAACGCCTCCCGTCCGCGACTGGGTGCTGTCGAACCTGAGTGGGGGTCGGATCGAGGAGGCCCGCATCGCTGTCGATACCGAGATCGGCGTCGAGCCCGACCTTGATATCGGAGCCCCTGAATTCAACGGCGGGCTCTCGTTCTCCGGCGTTACGGCGCGCTATTGGAACCCGCTTCCGCCCTTTGGCAAGGTCGATGGCAGCGCGGTCTTCGATACGAAGTCTTTCGTACTGACGCTGACGGGCGGGAAATATCGCGATGTCGGTATCGCCGCCGGCAAGGTCGGGTTTCTCGGGCTGGATCGCTCGAAGCCACCGTCCAGGCTTGAAGCAGCCCTCCAATTCGAGGGGCCGCTGAACCAGGTTCTGGAAGTGCTTGACCGAGAGCCGCTCGGCTATGCGGGCAGCCTGGGGCTGGCGCCGACGGAAGTCCTGGGCGACGCGACTTTCGGCCTCCGGCTGGGCTTGCCGCTCCTAGCCTCTCTGGCGCTCGACGATGTCTCGCTGGAAGCGGAAGGGGAGGTCGTGAACGCCCGCCTGCCCGTTGCCGCGCTCGGGACGGATCTGGCGCAGGCGCGAGTCGGCGTGAAGGTCGACAAGAAGCGCATCGCCGTTTCCGGCGGTGGCTCGATCGACGGTCGGCCGGCCACATTCGACCTTGAGCAGCGGTTCCCGGACCGCGAGCCGATAGAGACCGTCTTCACATTGCGAACGACCTTCGACGAAGGCGCCCGGAAGCGTCTTGGCTTCAACCTTGCTCCCATCGTCAGCGGCCCCGTCGAGATCGACATCGTCGGCACGGAATATCGAAACCAGACGGCTGAATATGTCGTCAAGGCCGGCCTGGAGGCCAGCAAGGTCCGGCTGGAGCGCCTGGGTTGGGAGAAGCAGGCGGGCGAACCCGCCTGGCTCGAGGGGCAATTCCGCCTGGGAGCGGAGGGCCTGCTGGAAGCGTCTTCCATAGCCGCTGCGGGCCCGGGATTGGAATTCTCCGGGCGGGGCCGCTTCGATATCGCCAGGGGCAGGCTTCTCGAAGGTTCTCTGGACCGCTTGCGGCTCGGCGAACGGACCGATCTCGCCGTTCAATTCGAACCGCAGTCGGATGGCGCGGTCTGGATTGTCGCAAGAGGGCCGAGCGTCGATCTCTCCTCCTACATCGGCAGGGAAGACGGCGAGCCCCGCGCGCAAGGCCGGCTCGACCGCCTGGCCATCCGTCTGGATGCGAGCCGCGCCTGGCTCGGGGGCGAGGAGCCTCTTCACGGCTTTGGCGCAGATATCAGGCTGGAAGGAGATCGGATATCGCAGGCTGCGGTCGATGCCCTTACGGCGAACGGGCGGGTCGTGTCGGCGTCGCTCACGCCGGACAACGACAAGGCGGTATTGAAGGTCGATGCGGAGGATACGGGCGCGCTGCTGGCTGCGCTCGGCTGGTATCGGAACATGCGGGGCGGGCTGCTGCGCCTCAACGCCCGGGGGCCGGCCGGAGAATGGGGAAATTACGGCGGCTCGCTGGTCATCAAGCGCTTCCGCATCAGGAATGCGCCGGTTCTCACCCGGCTCCTCGCACTGGCATCGATCACCGGCATAGCCGATGCCCTGTCGAGCGATGCCGGCCTTGAATTCGAGCGCCTGGAAACGCCGATAAGACTGCAGGGCCACCGCATTGGAATCGGGCCCGGGCGGGCATTCGGCAATTCCATTGGAATAACGTTTCGCGGAGAATTCGACCGCGACAACGACACAGTCGAAATAGATGGCGTGCTGGTGCCGGCCTACTATGTCAGCCGCGTGCTGCGCAAGATTCCCATTATCGGCGATCTTCTGACAGGCGGCGGGGAAGGCCTGTTCGCCGCGAGTTACGAGCTGAAGGGCCCTGTGGACTCGCCTCGCACCGCGGTCAATCCGCTTTCCGTGCTTGCTCCGGGTTACCTCCGGGGCCTGTTCGGTCCCTTGCTGGGCGCCGAAGGGCGCGACTGGAACCCGGACGAACGGCCGGACGGGAAGGCCGACCCATAACCGGCCCCCTGGCGCAGGGCATCGCGATTACGTCCCGACCCGCAGCGTCTGCGTCAGGCTCTTCAGGCAGGCGATCACGCTCGGGGCGACGATTTTTCCCGTCCGGGGATTCTCCTCCGAGGGCACGCCCGCAATCTCCAGCGTAAAGCGGACCGCTTCGGCCTCGACCTCGATCCTGTGCTGGTTGCGGTCCACGGCCGGGTCCGCCCAGATTTCCAGCTCCGTGCGGTCGGGGCCGATGCCGGCGAGCGAGAGCGCGGCGGCCACGTTGACATTGGCGGGAAAGCCCCGCGCGCCGTCCCGGGCGCTGCCCCTGAAGACGCACTTCGCCTCCGTCAGCCCGTCCACCCCGATCCGGTTCTCGACCAGGTGAGGCGCGCCGGCGAGGCTCTTCGGCGGTTTCCGCGTCACCATGGTCACGCGGTGGATGGTGCCCTCCGCCGCCGCCTTGACGGCGTCCAGTCCGAGCAGGGCGCCCGTCGGCACCACGATCCTGGCGCCGGTCTCCTTCGCGCGGTCGACAAGGTGCATGCGCGGCAGCAGCGCGCCCACGCTGGTCGGCATGAAAATCCGCCCCCGTTCGATGGCGGGCAGCGCAACATCCTCGAAAACGGCAGCCGGCGCGCATTCCAGCACCAGGTCGGAGCAGTCCGCCAGTTCGCCGAGCGGGACGACCGGCGCGGGCGCCCGGAACTCCGCCTGCCGCGCCTCGGCCCGCGCCGTGTCCCGCGCCGATATGGCGGCGAGCGCCAGGCCTTCAATGCCCGCATCAATGGCAGCGGCGACCTGCCGGCCGATCGTGCCGAAACCGCCTATGCCCACCCTGAGCGTCATGCCGCTGCCGCCTTCCCCTGCTTGCCGCAGGGGCCAGTCTAGCGCATCGTCCGGCCCGGCTGAACGAAGGGACCCAAGATGACCGCGACCGTCAACCCGACCGACATGCGTATCCCGGACCCGGGCATCCGCGCGCTCTTCCATATCGAGGCGCGGTGGCAGGCCTGGCTCGATGTGGAGGCGGCGCTGGCGCTCGCGGAAGCCGATCTCGGAATGATCCCGCAGGCGGCGGCGGAGGAGATCGCGGCCAAGGCGAAGCTCGAACTGATCGACCGCGAAAGCCTGGCGGAAGGGTTCCGGCGGACGGCGCACCAGCTGGTGCCGCTCGTCTGGGAGCTCTCGGAAATCTGCGAGGGCGACGCCGGAAACTATGTGCACTGGGGCGCCACGACGCAGAACATCGTGCAGACGGGCGACCTGCTGCTGCTGCGCCGGGTGCACGGGGTGCTGCTCAGCCAGATCGGGCAGGCGCTCGACGCGATGGCGGGGCTTGCGGAGACCTGGGCCGATGCCGCGCTTCCGGGCCGCACCCATGGCCAGCACGCCGTGCCCACAACGTTCGGCGCCAAGGTCGCGGTCTGGATCGACGAGCTGGCCCGCCATGCGGAGCGGCTGCGCGGCCTCGAAGGGCGCACCTTCGTCGCCATGCTGGGCGGGGCGGCGGGCACGCTGGCTTCCTTCGGCGCGCACGGCTTCCGGGTGCAGGAGCGGATGGCCGCGCATCTGGGGATGGGCTCGATGCCGGTGCCGTCGCGCACCCAGGGCGACCATTTCGGCGAGTATGTTGCGATGCTGGCCCTCTTGGCATCGACCTCGGCCAAGATCGGGCGCGAGGTCTATACCGGCATGAAGCAGGAGTTCGGCGAGCTGGAGGAGCCGGTGCCGCGCGGCACGGTCGGCTCGTCCACCATGCCGCAGAAGCGCAATCCCATCCTCAGCCAGGACGTCGTCGCGGCCGCCGCGCAGGTGCGGGCCGCCCTGCCGCTGGTGCTGGAGGGGATGCAGACCGAACACGAGGCGGACCGGGCGACCTCCATGCTCATCCGGCGCGGGCTGGAGCAGGCCTGCGTCGGGGCGGGCGACATGCTCTCGCGCCTCGTCGCCATCATGGAGGGCCTGACGGTCAAGCCCGAGCGGATGCGCGCCAATCTCGACCTCTCCGACGGCCTCATCATGGCGGAGCCGCTGATGCTGGCGCTCGGCGAGACGCTCGGCCGGCAGGAGGCGCACGATGTCGTCTATGAGGCCGCGCAGGCGGCCGCGCGGGGCGAGGGCAGGTTCCGCGACCTGCTGGCCGCCGACCCTGACATAGCCGCCCACCTCGACGCGCCGCGCATCGCCGCGCTGCTCGACCCGGCGCGCTACACTGGCGAGGCCCCGGCCATGGCCCGGGCGCAGGCGAAGACGGCCCGCGCCCTCAGCCGCGAACTGCGGAAGTGAACGCCTGCCAGCGCTCGGCCTGGTCGCTGTCCGGGATCGGGCGGTAGGGCGCCACGCGGTCCACCAGCCCGTCATAGCGGCTGCGGAGCCTGTCGCCGAGCTCGCCCGGCTTGCCGATGATCGCGATGTCCTCGACGAGGCTGTCGGGCACGAGCGCGGCCATTTCGTCGAACGCGCCCTGGCGCACCAGCCCGCTCAAGGTCCTGCCGAGGTCGGCGAGGCCGTGATGCTCCAGCATGCGCCGGTAGTTGGGGGT
>JAJECZ010000475.1 GCA_022821735.1 Alphaproteobacteria bacterium
CCGACACGATTCCGCCGTCGGCGTGTTCGACCACCTGGTCTCCGCTCTCGACTCCGACCTGCCCCACCGCGATGACCGCGCCCGAGATCTCGCTGAACGTGCCCCATCCGAACAGCCCCACCCCGAGCGCGAGCAACGACCAGAACCCCAGGGCGAGCGGTCGGCGGCTCGAGAACAGCCCCGTCATCGCGTCTGTGGTCATTCAATCGATTCCCGGGTTGCGCCGAGCAGGTCCTGCGTCCTGATCCACCACACCTTGCGTCTGCTCCGATCGGGCCCGTGTTCCGCGAGGTCGACGATCGGGTGGACCTCGCTCTCTCGCGCTCTCCCCGGCTGGTTCATGCGCCTTGCCCCGGACCACTCGGGGCCGTGCGGGCTCTGCCGCGGATTCTCGCCTCCTCTGCTCCTGCGCCGCCGGTGTCAGGGGCTGGATCGCACGGCCGGGCGCGCGCGGCTGCGATCCGTCCCATGGCGTGGCCGGGCGCGTCCGGCCGCCTTCCATCAGCAGGACGAGATCGCACGGCGCGAACGTGGTCCGGCGGTGAGCCACGACGATCGCCGCTCCGCCCCGCGCCTTCAGATCCGCTATCGCGCCTTCCAGCGCCACGACTCCCGCCGCGTCCAGATGGGCGTCCGGCTCGTCCAGGACCACCACCGCCGGAGCCCCGAAGAACGCTCGCGCCAGCGCGATTCGCTGGCGCTGCCCGCCGGAGAGCGCCGCCCCTCCCGCCGCCACCTGGAAGTCGTAGCCGCCGGGCAGCGCCAGGATCATCTCGTGCGACCCGGTGCGCCGGGCCGCCTCCACCACCGTCTCCGGGTCCGGATCGGGCGCCATGCGCGCGATGTTCTCCGCCACCGTGCCTTCGAACAGCACGACCTCCTGGGGCAGCCAGCCGATGTACCGGGCCAGCGCCTCTTCCCCGTACTGATTCAGCTCGGCGTCTCCGAGCGTCACCTTGCCGGAGACGGGCTGCCAGACCCCGACCAGGGTGCGCACCAGCGTGGACTTGCCCGATGCGGACGGACCCGCGATCCCGATGGCCCGGCCCGGGTCCAGACGGAACGACACACCCCGCACCGCCAGGGTCTCCGTGCCCGGCGGCGCCGCGACGACGTTGTCCGCCTCGAGTCGCGCCTGCGGAGTCGGCAGCGGCGTGGGTTGCCGCGGCTCCGGGACCTGCGCGAGCAGCTTCGCCAGCGAGCGGCGGGCCTGAAGGGCCTGCTGCAACAACGGCCACTGCCCCACCGCCTGGTCGATCGGGGCCAGCGCCCTTCCGAGCAGGATCGACGCCGCGATCATGACCCCCGGCGTCACCTCGCCGCGAATGGCCAGCCACGCGCCGAGGCCGAGCATCATCGACTGCAGGAACAGCCGCAGCGTTCGCGAGGCGACCGTGAACGCGCCGCCCCGATCCGAGGCCGCGATCGTCGCGGCCAGCGACCTGTCCCTGAGCGTGCCGGCGCGGGCTATCGTCGCGGAACGCATCCCGAGCCCCTTCACGGTCTCGCCGTCCGCCCGGGCCCGCTCGGAGAAGTGGGCCGCCTCGGCCGTGGCGCGATTCGCCTCCGCCTGGAGCTTGCCGGTGCGGATCTGGTTCAGCACCGCCAGACTCAGGAGCAGGACGCCGGAGCACACGGCCAGCAGCCCCAGCATCCAGTGGAAGACGAACAGCAGGAACAGGAAGACCGGCGTCCAGGGCGCGTCGAAGAAGGCGAACGGACCCGGACCCGACGCGAAGCGCTGCATCGCCTCCAGGTCCCGAAGGCCGGTGGCCGGCGCCGAGCGCGTCGCGGGCGCGCCGGCCGCCTGGGTCAGGATCGCCCCCAGGACGCGGCTGTCCAGCCGCTTCTGAAACCGGGCGCCGGCGCGGGCCAGCACCCGCGCGCGGGCATGGTCGAGCAGCCCCATGATCAGGAACAGGAAGGTGGTGATCGCGACCAGGGCCACGAGCGTCGCCTCCGAGCGCGAGGTCAGCACCCGGTCGTAGAGCTGGAGCATGAACAGCGGGCCGGTGAGCATCAGCAGGTTGACGAACACGCTGAACAGCCCGATCGAGACGAACAGCCGGCGGCTCTCCGCCAGCACCGAGCGAATCTCCGCGTGGCCGCCGGCGTGGTCGCGCGCGCCGGGTGCTTCGGCTGGTGCCACGATCATGGGGGCGGCCCTCCTGGCCTGCCGCTCCGTGTTGCCGCCGGTCCCGACGGCACGGAGGAGCTTCCGCTCGGTACGCGAGTATAGCCCGCGAATGCCGCGCGGGATGTTCCTGTGTGGTCACGCCATGGTCTTGAATGGAGGAGCGCCATCACGGCATAGTGGCACAATCGACAAGGAAAGCCCGGAGGGGTCCATCATGGAGCTTGCCATCCGCGAGGCGAAGGCGCGCCTTTCCGAGCTGGTCGCCGCTGCGCGCAATGGAGAGTGCGTGATCATCACGAAGCACGGTCGGCCGGCCGCCGAGCTGGTGCGCTGCGACCGGCGCGGTGGAATCGACTTCGACAAGCTGGAGGCTGCCCGCCGGCGGCTCGGGATCGAGGGCGACGGGGAGGGCTGGCCGGAGGAATTCGACGACCCCGCCTTCAGCCGGCAGGTGCTCGGTCTCGACGACGAGTAGCCGGGCAGGCTGATGCGCGTCC
The DNA here is from genome assembly GCA_022821735.1 of Alphaproteobacteria bacterium. GTDB lineage: Bacteria > Pseudomonadota > Alphaproteobacteria > Bin95 > Bin95 > Bin95. The sequence continues at coordinate 2,635 of JAJECZ010000475.1, forward strand.
TCCTCGACACGTCCTATCTGTTCGACTTCATGGACCGGCCGGGCCTGTTCTCGGACTCCGAGCGCCGGGTCCTGGAGGCACGGGAGATGGAGCTCCATGTGAGCGCGGTCTCCATCTGGGAAATGCGGCTCAAGCACAATGCCCGGCATCCGTCGGGTGAGCGCAAGAGCCGCTTCTCGCCGGACGATGTCCTCGCCGCTCTCCAAGACCAGGACGTGACGTTTCTGCCGATGACCATGCGCCATGCTGCGGGCGCGCTCGAAACACCGCTCGACCACAAGGACCCGTTCGACGAGCTGCTGCTCGTGCAGGCTCAGGAGGAAGGTCTCCGGTTGCTGACCGTGGACAGGCGTCTTGCCGGTCATCCGCTTGCGGTCGCCGCGCATGAGCTCCGGTAAACGATA
>JAJECZ010000133.1 GCA_022821735.1 Alphaproteobacteria bacterium
GCGAAACGCCTGCCGCTCATTGAAGGGAGCATCCCCAGGGGTTTCGGCGTTACCGGACCGCTCGTCTCGGCAGGCGAAACGCCTGCCGCCATTGAAGGCGGATGCCGCCCGCGGCCGAGAAAAAGGAATCCACATGGTCTCGGCAGGCGAAACGCCTGCCGCTCATTGAAGGTTGGCGACCGCGTCGTGATCCGGGACCACGCCAGCGTGGTCTCGGCAGGCTTTCCGCCTGTCGCTCACATTGAAGGGGACTCCCGGATTTTTTGTCGGCGGAATGCGGTGTCGATTGACTCGTTAGACGGAATAGACAGATGATAGGGCAGGACATGAACGCTGGAGACATGTCATGGTCCAGAAGCCTCCGGGAGTTCTGCCCGAATTGACCCGTATGCTCGAGCGGGTGGCCCGGCGGCTCACCGGCAGGCGCGCCCGAATTCTGGCGTCGCAACCCGACGCCGTCCATTCGGCTCTCAGCGCCGTGGCCGACGCCGTCATAACGAAGACCGGCGAGCCGGTCCCGGTACATGTCGAACATATTGAAATCGTCACCATCCACCCGACCGGCCCGGGCGGCGACGATCTTTCCCTGAAGGACCGAGGCGAGGGGCCGGAACGACTTTCGGTCAGCCTGCCGGAACAGCTCGCCGCGCTGCCTGCCGGGCTTACGCCGCGTGAAGTGGGCCTCCTGGCGGACCGTCCCACCGCTGTCCGATCGGCTCTGAAAGCCGCTGCGGCCTCGCTCGTCCAGGACGCTCCCCAGTCCGATGCCGTGGCCGAAGCCGTCGGAGATGCCCGGGGCCGCCTGGTCCCGGTCGCGGAAGCGCGCCGGCGGATGGCTGAACGGGCCGGACCGGGAAGTCCCGAAGCGCTGCTGAGTTCGGACGAGATCGCCATGCGCCTCGGTCTGAAGACCCGGCAATCGGTCCATGACTGGATGAGGAAGGGGCGGCTTCTCGGCTGGCAGGGCGCAAGGCGCGGCTATGTCTTTCCCGCCGGCCAGCTCGACGACCGTGGCCGGCCGCTCGAGGGGCTGCAGCGCATAGGAGGCCTGTTCGGCGATGCCTATGCGGCCTGGGTCTGGATGACCACGCCGAAAGCCGCTCTCGATGACGAGTGTCCGCTGGCGCTGCTCGCCGGCGGCGACGTCGACCGAGCGGTGGAGATCGCCGAGGGAGACCTGCAGGGCGATTTCGCGTGACGCGCGGCTATCGGCCGGAGATCCTCCGGTCCGGTCTGCGGAACGTCGACTTGCGCTCCGGTTACCGGATAATCCACCGACGCCACAAGTCCATGCCGCTCGGGGCGGTTCCGGCGCCGAGCCGCTTCAGCGATCCCGAACGCGGTTATGCCGTCATGTACGCAGCGGGCACGGTTCGCTGCGCCTTCTGGGAAACGCTCGCCCGGAACCGGTTTGCGCGGCGCGGCGTCCGCGTCCTGCCGCGCGCGGACGTCGAAGCGCGCGTCGTCGTGTCCCTGGTCTCCAGCCAGCAGCTCTCGATGATCGACCTCAGGAATGACGGACCGGTCCGCATCGGGGCGCCGGCGGCCGTCGTTCACGACGGCAACCACGCCGCCGGGCGCGCACTTTCCCGTGCCGTTTACGCTCTGGTGCCGGAGGCGGACGGCTTCCTCTTCGACTCGCGCTTTACCGGCCATGCCTGCGTCGCCGTATTCGAGAGGGCGTTGGACAAGTTGCAAACGATCGACGTGCAGCCCCTGGCGAGACATGCGGATTTCCTCGACGCTCTCGACGAGTACGGCATCCGCCTGACGGCGCCGCCCGGCAGACTCGCCTGACAGCCGCCGCGGCGGCTATTCGGTGCGTTTCCGGCAGCCGCTCGTGTCCCAGACCCGCTTGCCGTCCGCCCCGAGCGTCCAGGTCGCGGTGCCTTCGTGGTCGCCCACGCACTTGCCCGCGCCGCGCGTCGCACGCTGGCCGTCGGCGGGGGTCCAGAGCTTCGGTTTCGCCATGCCGAGCTGCTCGTAGGCCTCCTCCCAGTCCGGGGCCTCCCGGTTGCCGTCGATCTGCACCCAGAGGCGGCCCTGCGTCCAGCGCCAGGTCGAGATGCGGTCCGGACCGCCGTCCGCCCGGCGGGCCCGGACCTTGCCGTCGGCCAAGAAGGCGAAGTCCTTCCACTTCGCCGGCATCCAGGGCAGCGCCACCGGCTCGCCCGCTTCGACCAGGCGGTCGGTCAGCTGGAACGTCGCATGACGGTAGCCGGTCGGCAAATACGGGAACGGGTAGCCCATCGGGTAGCGTCCGAGGGACTTGCCCCGGCGGCGGCCTTCCAGCCATTCGCCGTCTCCGTCCTTCACCTCGTGGAACGTGCTGGTGTTCGCGACCTTGCCGTCCTTGCCCAGTTGCCAGAGTTCGTGGGGGCCGCCCTCATCGCCCAAGATCAACACCCGCGGGTTACCCTTTGGGGACAGCACGATGTTGCCGTGCTGGGCTCGCATGAACGCAAATACAGCCTCCCTTGTGGTCGTCGGGGCCAACTCCGAGGCCCCCAGGCCCGTGCGCCCTGGCGCTGTATGCTCCGCCCCTGGGAGGTGCCGGATCGGAGCATCCGGGTCCTGACGGCGTAGCTCGTCCATTTCGAGCGACGTCTGTTTCTCGTTGATTCCCAGACCGGCGGCCGGGGCGAGAGCCGGGCAGGCGTCGGCTAGGGAACGGGGCATCGTGTCCTGGATCCAGCCTGTCACGGGTCGGCCCCAGTGGGTTATCTCCCCTGCCTTGTTCCGGGCTCTGATCTCCCCTGCTAGTGCCCCTGTGTTCGGATCATGGAAGAGCCGCACATGGCCGGGCGGTCCTCCATCTTCGGGCTTGTAGAGGATCGTCGCCGCGTGTCCGCCCCACTTGAGGGACCACCGCCCGGCGAAGCTCTCGTGCCGGAACATGTGCCCGCCGGCCTTCTTCGCGGAGCATTTCAAACGACGTCCGTCCTCAGCGAAGACCATGGCGAGCGCTACATTCCCGTAAGTCCCGTCTCCGGGGCTCTCCAGCACCCATACGCGCCCGCTCAGGAGACTCTCGAAGAACGCCACGCTGTGCGAGGTATAGTTCCTGTAGGTCTTGGTATCCCGTGCCCTGTCGTAGGCCTCGTCCGAGGCCGTCGCCGACACCATGCAGGATGCGAGGACCAGAGCCGCCGCGGCCGCCATATTGCGCATCATTGTATTTTTCTCCTCTTCGCGAAGCCGAAACCTACCCGAAGCCCTCGGTGGAGGAATCGTCACCGTCCTGGCCGGCATCTGGATCGCCGCCCATGTCCTCCGGCGCGCCGAATGAATCCACCGTATCCATGCTTTCCTCGGTGGCGGGCGCATCGATACTCCCGTCGCCATCGGTATCCGCGCCGTCCGGCTCGCCATCGCCATCCAAATCTATGTTCACCGGGACGAATGCGCACGCCGAACAAGCACAGGTATCGACCTGGATGATGTGGGGATTGCTTCCGGACCGGCCGTCATGCTCGTGATAGTACCACCGGATCTCCGGATGGCCGGACGGCACGCCACCGGTATAACCATCCGGGCAGGAGCAGCGCGAAGCACAGGAGGAGTCGGTCTCCGACCGGTAGCAGCCGACGAAGTCCTCCTGGACCCAGGAGTCGCCCTTCGCCACGCCGGTGACGCCGGTCCCGGCGATCGCGCCGGGCTCGGTGTAGGTGCGGCTGTGCGACCGGCTCCAGCCATAGGGCCGCGAGGCGGCGCTGTCCCAGCCCGGTTTTTCTTCCTTCCATATCCAGCGCTCTTTGCGCAACTGCGTGCGGTCGCCGACGCTGCCGCCGCTGGTAAAGGGCGACGGGCAGTAGCTCGAGGTCGCGCAGGCCGGGGCCGTCGGCGTCAGCGGCGTCGGGTAGGGCAGCCCGGTGCGGGCATAGCCCTGGCCGTCGGAACCGCTCCCGAACGACCGGTCATCCTTGTAAAATATCGATCCGTCGGCCTCGCTCACCGGCGTGGAGTAGCTCGACGCCCCGCCCGTCACCGTCGCCGGGCTTGAGGCCGCCGAGCACAGCAGGTCGTAATGGTGCCAGCGTGGGGCCTCCGTCCCGCGGATGTCCACCGGGCGCTGACAGCTGTCGTTCATGACCGCGGCCGCGAGATGGTTGCGGCTGGCGGCCGTCCCCGGGTCGCCCTGCGGATGGCACTCGCCATGCTCCGGCAGGGGCACGCCCGTGCGCCCGCCCCAGTCGAACGTCCCGGACACCCGGGCCGCACAGGTCGCCGGCCAGCGCGGGCCGCCCGTCAGCGTCTCCATCCGGACGTTCGCCCAGGGGTGCATCTCGCGCGAGACCGTCTGCCGGTAGCGCACCTCGCCGGCCGTCGCCGACGGGTCGCCGCCCGGAGCCGGGCAGCCCAGCGACCAGTCCGTGTGGTCGTTTTCTCTATGAGTATTTTCCCATCCAAACGGATCCAGGCTGGCCGCGACGAGCGCCACGCGACCCGACGGCAGCGTCATGCAGGAGGGGATGCTGACCGTCGGCTGGCCGCTCTGCGGCGTACCCCAGGCCTGGCCGCCGGTGATCCATTGCAGACCGCCCTCGGTCTGAACCGTGCGCATGTCCGTGCCGGCCAGACGCTCGTGCGCGGCAAACACAGCGAGAACATCGTCGCAATATCTGAAGGACAGACCCCGGTCCGTCCACTCGCCCAGCCACAGGCCCGACGGGGCATGCGAGGGCAGGTCCCCGGGACCTGCCCACACATAAGGCGCGCGCACCCCCGTCTGGTCGGGATCGCCCGTCCGGGGCGTCCGCGTGATCCAGCCGTCGATCGCCGTCCACGCCGCCCGGATCGCCGCAGCATGCGCTCGCGCGGCGTCGCGACGGTTCTCCAGATCGATATCGGAGGACGCCAGCGCCGGCGCCGGGACCGTGGACAGGGCGGCCGCAGTCATCGCGGCCGCGACGAAAACGAGATGAGAGATGCGCATGGGATGGCCTCCGACTGCATGCGGAAGCCGATTAAATTACACATGTCGCATGCGGGTGTGTCGACCGAAAATGTGAAAATTGGGGAAACTCGATGTTTTGCTGACCCCTCTCCATAAGAGAGGGGCGCCACCCCGCGCCCCTTGCCAAGCCGCTGCATTTTGCGCATCCACGCTTATACTCTTATGATATTATACTCATTTGCAACTATATGTCAATGCTCACTTGCGGATCCCTGCGGCAAGCTCTCTGCTCAGATCCACTCTCCGGCCTCGGACAGGCGCAGCTCGCCGCTGCGGTGCTCGACGATCCAGCCGACCGGCTCCCGCTCCAGGTTCACCACCGGGCAGGTCCGCGCATCGACGATCCGGTCCGCCACGATCTCGGCGATCGCCTTCGTCCCGAAAAACGCCACGCGCTCAACCGGAATCTTCTGCTGCATGTCGCACCTCCTTGCCCCGGCCCGTCTTCCTCACCTGCTCAACCGCGCTCCTACTCATTTTCGCGATTGACCGCCTGCGCCTTTGCGTATCGCCGGAGCTGCTCGCCTACTCCCCGGCGTGTTTGCGCCGGTACTCCTCCAGGAACTCGCGCACGATATCCGACACCGTTCGGTCAGTCCGGGCAGCTATCACCTTGATGTCCCGCAACAGGTTCTTTGGCACCTGCACGTTCAGGCGGGCCGTCGGCTCCTCGTCCCGGACTTCGCGCAACGCCCTCTCCCGGGCTTCCTCGGCCCGGCTCGGGCGCCTCGTCGAAAGCGTGTTCATGCCGCCGTCTCCCCGCTCTTCACCATTTCCCGGTCGGCCGCCGCGAGCAACTCCGCCGCAACCGCCAGCATCTCGGACCGCGCCGGCGCGTTGCCGTCAGGGTCGAACACCGTCCCGCCCCCGGCGGCCGTGCGCGGATAAACCTGGCGCTGCACCACCGAGGCCCGGAAGGTCGGCAGCGGATACTCCGCCAGCGCCTCCCTCACATCTTCGCCGAGCCGGGTCCCCTCGATCCGCCGCGTCACCACGAAGGCCGCGTTTGGAACGCCGCCCGTCACCTCCCGGCGGGCCGCGACCAGGTCGACCAGGTCCGACACCGCCCAGACGTCATAGGGGCTCGGCTGCAGGGGAATCAGGATCCAGTCCGATACCCGGACCGCCGCCGCGATCATGTCCTCGAGCTTCGCGGCGCCGTCCGCGACCACCAGGTCGTAGCCCCGGCTCACCGTCTCCAGTGTCCGGAGCGCCGCGGGGCGGTCCAGCGCCACCAGGTCGATCGGGTTCTGCGTGTGCGCCGCATGCCAGTCACGCGCACTGCCCTGCGGGTCCGTATCCACCAGCAGCACCGACCGGCCAAACTCCCTGAACGCCCGGGCCAGGTTGACGCTGAGCGTGGTTTTGCCGGAACCGCCCTTCGGGTTCAGGACCGAGACGATCATGCCCTCATGCCTTTATCTGCTCATATATTCTATTGAGCTTGTGTGTAACCTAGCACTTACTCATATGATGTCAAGGAGCCGGACGCTGGACAGGAGAGCGAGCCACTCTGCTCGCATTCTGGGCCGCGAAAGCTCGTCAAACGGCCGTTCGGCGAGTCCTCGACCACCGGGGAAATGCTAGCTCCGCTCCCGACAAACATGCTGGAAGGTCAAGAGGCCGCTTCCCGGGCCAGGAAACGGCCCAATCCTGTACGGCGCACTGCGGGCGAATTCCGTGGGCTCCGCAGGAGGTCCAGACTCCTGTGGTAGCTGTTCCAGATGATCGAACAGGTCGCCCCCTGGATAACGCATCCTGCGATGCCCCAACCGAGGGGCCGGCACCATATTAGGGCCGCCAAGACGGCCTGTCCGGCGCTTTCCCCCGGCCGCACATCCGGCTGTCATGTCCGCATTCCCCGGGGCTCTACGGACGCCGTTTTACTCGCCCAAGCGAGCACCCCGGGCATTCCCCGGTGCCTCCTGACCACTCGGCAGCGCCGACATAATCCGGTCACCCCCCTCGACCATCTCCGCGTGCATCACATTGCAGCACATTGGCATCCGGTGGTTGTTGCCAGGGTAGCCGCCAACGGCCCGGCTCTGGACGCGGCCTTGAAGAGGGCGGTCAGTTCATTCCTGACGTCGTTGGCCCTCGTTCACCCTTCCGTTCGCGTCACTCGGTGCGGCGCGCCGGGCTAGTTGTCACGTTACCGATCCGTCCGCCTCCGTTTGGGCGAACGGCCGCATGTTTCCAATCGTTGTATTCGAATCGACGACGACAGTGCGGGGCCCGAGGCCGAATACGTCCGGTAACGCAAGCGTCGCCTCAAACCGCCCGTCCCGATCTGACTGTAACTTGTCAAGCGAGACCACCCCGCTTTTCGCAAGAGGCCGGCCACGCATTTGCGTATCGATCTGCTCCCTCGTCCACCCCGGGTTGGCCTTGATCGTCTTTTGCAGGTCGTGCACGTAGTCGCTCAGATACGTGCGAAGAGTGCGATCAAGGTTCACCTCCGTCTTGGCGGGCAGTTTGGCAACGATGTCGTATAGCGCGCCGTAGCGCTTCGCCAACGCGGCTTCGCGGTGTGACGCCGCAATCTCTTGGATTCGCTGCAGCTCCGCGAGTTCTTTCTCAATCGTGTTTCGCTTCGCATCCGCCGTCGGGGCGAACAAGTCGCCTGCGAAGTTGGGCAGATACCGCTCAATCGGTCCGCCGTCGAGCACATGGATGTTCTTCTCTGCGAGCGTCCTTAGTGCGAGTTTCCATCGGCCCTCGATGTCCCCCACCGCGCTGCGGCCGCCCACGGCCACGACTTCATCCCGGTACCTGCCGATCGCCGTCATCACCGCCGCACGGGCTCTCGCAAGTTGGTCCTGCGCCCACTGTTTTCTTGAAGCCTTTCCGAATTCTGAGAACAGCCTCCCAAGTCCCTCCAAGTGGCCACTCAGGGTTTTCGCGACCAACACGTCCACCATCTCCGTCAGCCGTCGGTCCAACTCGCCCAAATACTTCGCGAAGTCCGCGCCGACGCCTGCCGCGGCCAGCAGTCCCTCCACTCGGTCGTCACCGCTCACGCAGCGCCTTAGCCGACCTTGGAACATGCTGTCCAAGTCGTAGACGAAATGCGCGTCCTTGCCCAGCGCCCGGCACAGCTCAAGGTAGTGGTTTACCTCGCCGACGCCGCCGCAATCGATCACGCAGCTGCCCGCTCCCGCGACCGACGTGCCCCTCGCCTCCATTAACGCTTCCACCATCATGGCGTCGTGGTGCCCTTCCACGAACACAGGGTTGTCCGAGAAGAATAGCTGCTTGTGGTGCGCGTTCAGCCGTCCAGAAGCGACCACCGCCGAGGACACATCCGGGCTCGTTCGCGCCACCTGCCGCGGCATTGAGTAACTCAGGTCGAACGAAATCACATAGGCGAAGATTAATTGTGGGAATCTCCGAAGGCTAGCAACCCTACATATTGTGTTGCACTTTGTCCGGCGACCACAAGAAGCTGAATCGGCTCGTTGAATAGCTTCTGACTTGCCACTCCGGACCTGACGCCGGACACCAATGGTATCATTGCCGAACTCGGCGGCCAAGGGCTCCCGATCGGTTTCACACAGCGCTTCGCCAGTTCAATCCCGACCGGAGAACCCGGATACCCGAAATCGACTTTCCGTCCCCCAAGACCTAGCCAGCGTCCCGGCACGTAAGGGCGTCTGCAGCCACCCGATCGAACACAGTCGTCTCTCATCGTTTGCCAAGCGTCGACCCCATCATTTCTGTTCCGCCATTGGCAATTTTCGGCTTCCCGGCGCTACCTCAAACAAGGACAATCCCTACCGCTGGAAACCCGGGTCCGATAGACTGCCGCGCCAGCAGCCCCGGCGCCGCCGCGGCGAACGATATCTTTGGAGGTCCCGATGAAACCCAAGTTCCTGCCGATCGCGGTCGGCGCAACGATGGCTGTCGGCTATGCCGGCTCGGCCCTGGCCGCGACTGAAATCCAATGGTGGCACGCCATGGGCGGCAAGCTCGGCGAGAAGGTCGTGGAAATCGCGGAGGGATTCAACGCATCCCAGTCCGACTACAAGGTGACGCCCGTTTACAAGGGCAACTACACCGAGACCATGACGGCCGCCATCGCGGCGTTCCGGGCCAAGCAGCAGCCCCATATCGTGCAGGTGTTCGAAGTGGGCACGGCCAGCATGATGGCGGCGAAGGGGGCGATCTATCCCGTCTACCAGATGATGGCGGATGCGGGCGAGGCCTTCGATCCGAAGGACTATCTCGCCTCGGTCACCGGCTACTACACCGACACCGACGGCAACATGCTGTCCATGCCGTTCAACAGTTCGACGCCGGTCCTCTACTACAACAAGACCGCGTTCGAGAAGGCCGGCATCGCCGGGCCTCCGACGACATGGCCGGAAGTCGAGGCCGCCGCCAAGAAGGCGCAGGCCGCCGGCTATCCCTGCGGTTTCACGACGGGCTGGCAGTCCTGGGTCCAGATCGAGAATTTCTCCGCCTGGCACAACCTGTCCATCGGCACGAAGGCCAACGGCTTCGCCGGCTCCGATACCGAGTTCGTCTTCAACAGTCCGGACCATGTCAAGCATATCGGACAGCTCGCCGAGTGGCAGAAGTCCAAGGTCTTTGACTATGGCGGCCGGCGTTCGGAGAGCGCGCCCAAATTCTACGGGCAGGAATGCGTGATGTACATGAACTCGTCCGCGGCCTATGCCGGGGTGAAGGCGAATGCCAAGGAGTTCGAGTTCGGCGTCTCCGCGCTGCCCCACTGGGCGGATGTCGGGAGCGCCCCGCAGAACACCATTATCGGCGGCGCGACGCTCTGGGTGCTGCAGGGGCACGACGCGGAAGACTACAAGGCCGCAGCGAAGTTCTTCTCCTACCTGTCCTCGGCGGAAGTGCAGGCGGACTGGCACCAGTTCACCGGCTATCTGCCGATCACGACGGCAGCATATGAGCTGACCGCCTCGCAGGGCTTCTACGAGAAGAATCCTGGCACGGACGTCGCGATCCAGCAGATGACCGGCAAGGCCCCGACCGAGAACTCCAAGGGCCTGAGGTTCGGCAATTTCGTCCAGATCCGCGACATCATCAATGAGGAGCTGGAAGCGATCTGGGGCGGCTCGAAATCGGCGCAGGAGGGGCTTGACGACGCCGTGTCGCGCGGCAATGCGCTCTTGCGCAAGTTCGAGGCGGCCACCGGAGGCTGACCGGCGCTCCGGGCTTTTCCGGCGGCTTCGCCCATAGGGGCAGTAAGCCGCCGGACGTCCCGCCCAGCACCGCCGCGCCATGGAAAAACGGGTCGTATTCTCCAAGCTGGGCCTGCCGATACTCCTGGTGGCCCCGCAGATCGTCATCACGCTGGTTTTCTTCATCTGGCCGGCGAGCCAGGCGCTTTACCAGTCGCTCCTGCTCGAGGACGCCTTCGGCCTCAAGAGCCAGTTCGTCTGGCTCGACAATTTCATCGCCCTTTTCTCCGACCCCCACTATCTGAACAGCTTCGCCCGCACGGTCGTCTTCTCGGCGGCAACGGCAGGCCTGTCGCTCGGCGTCGCGCTCTTTCTTGCGGCAATGGCGGACCGGGTGCTGAAAGGCGCCACAGCCTACCGAACCCTGATCGTCTGGCCCTACGCTGTCGCCCCTGCGGTGGCGGGCGTGCTCTGGTTCTTCATGTTCAATCCCTCCATCGGGATTCTCGCCTACCTGCTCAAGGGGCTCGGCTACGACTGGAACCACTATCTGGATGGCACCGACGCCATGATGCTGGTCATCCTCGCAGCCTCCTGGAAGCAGGTCAGCTACAACTTCCTTTTCTTCCTGGCGGGCCTGCAGGCGATCCCGCGCTCCCTCGTCGAGGCGGCCGCCATCGACGGCGCCCGTCCCTTCAAGCGGTTCTGGACGATCGTCTTTCCCCTGCTGTCGCCGACCGCCTTCTTCCTGCTGGTGGTCAATATCGTCTATGCGTTCTTCGACACGTTCGGGATCGTGCACGCAACCACAAGCGGCGGCCCGGCGCAGTCCACCACGATCCTGGTCTACAAGGTGTTCAACGACGGCTTCATCGGGCTCGACCTCGGCGGCTCGGCGGCGCAGTCGGTCGTGCTCATGGCCGTCGTCATAACACTCACCGTTTTCCAGTTCCGCTATATCGAGCGGAAAGTGGCTTACTGAGGGGGCGGGGGATCATGGTCGAAAACCGCCCTTGGCTCACGGTTTTCTCGCATGTCGTACTCTGTCTCGGCGTGCTGGTCACCGCGCTCCCGATCTGGATTGCCTTCGTCGCCTCGACGCATCCGGCCGACTCCATGCTGTCGGGGCGGACGCCGCTGTTGCCGGGCGGCAACATGCTCGAGAACTACGCGACCGTGCTCGGTTCCGGCGTGAAAGCCGCGGGCAGCATCCCGGTCGGCACGATGCTCTGGAACTCGTTCGTCATGGCCCTGATGATCGCCGTGGGCAAGATCGCGATCTCGATCATCGCCGCCTACGCCATCGTCTATTTCCGCTTTCCGCTGCGCAAGACGTGCTTCTGGGTCATCTTCATCACCCTCATGCTGCCGGTCGAGGTGCGCATCCTGCCGACCTTCGGTGTGGTGGCCAGCCTCGACATGCTGAACAGTTACTGGGGCCTGTCGGTGCCGCTGATCGCGAGCGCGACGGCGACATTCCTGTTCCGGCAGTTCTTCCTGACCGTGCCCGAGGAGCTCGCCGAGGCGGCGCGCATAGACGGGGCGGGGCCGCTCAAATTCTTCCGCGACATCCTGCTGCCCCTATCCCGGACCAATATCGCGGCGCTCTTCGTCATTCTCTTCATCTTCGGCTGGAACCAGTATCTGTGGCCGCTCCTGGTCACCACCGACGAGGGCTTCTACACGATTGTCATGGGCATTCAGCGCATGCTCCAGGCGGAGGACGCCGAGCCCGCATGGCACGAGATCATGGCGACCTCGATGCTGGCCATGCTGCCGCCGGTGCTGGTCGTGGTCTTCATGCAGCGCCTGTTCGTGAAGGGGCTGATCGAGCAGGAGAAATGACGGCCCGCGCCGGGCGGGCGGTTCGAGGGAGTTGACGGCATGGCCGGTCTGGAATTCGTCGGCGTGCGAAAGACCTACCCCAACGGGGTGAAGGCGATCCACGGGATCGACATGGCGGTCAGCGACGGCGAGTTCGTCGTTATCGTCGGCCCGTCCGGCTGCGGCAAGTCCACCCTGCTGCGCATGGTCGCCGGGCTCGAAACGGTGACGGAAGGCGAGATCCGGATCGGCGAAAACCGCGTCAACGAGCTGGAACCTGCGGACCGGAACATAGCGATGGTGTTCCAGAACTACGCGCTCTATCCCCATATGAGCGTGTTCGACAACATGGCCTACGGCCTGCGCAACCGGCGCACGCCCAGGAACGAGATCGCGCGCCGGGTCGCAGAAGCCGCCGGGACCCTCCAGCTGGAAGGGCTGCTCGACCGAAGGCCGGGCCAGTTGTCGGGCGGCCAGCGCCAGCGCGTGGCTATGGGCCGGGCCATCGTTCGCGAGCCGGAGGCCTTCCTCTTCGACGAGCCGCTGTCGAATCTCGACGCCAAGCTGCGCGTGCAGATGCGGCTGGAAATCAAGCGGCTGCAGCGCGCTCTCGGAACCACCAGCCTCTATGTGACCCACGACCAGGTGGAGGCGATGACGCTCGCCGACCGGCTGATTGTTATGAATGCCGGCGTGGCGGAGCAAATCGGGACGCCGCTCGAGATTTACGATGCCCCCGCCACCCTGTTCGTCGCCGGCTTCATCGGATCGCCCGCGATGAACTTCCTGTCGGGGACGGTCGCGGAAGACGGGACCGGCGCACAGCTGGACGGTTCGGGCGGGACGCTGCCCGTTGCGCCGCCTGCCTCTCCGGACGGAGGCCGGATTGTCGTTGGCATCCGGCCGGAGCATCTGGAGCCCGTTTCCCGCGAAGAGGCGGCGCTGGAGGTCGTCGTCGAGCTCGTCGAGGCGCTCGGCGCGGACAGCCTGGTGCACGGGCAACTCGCCGATGGCGGAGAGGGCGCGGCGGTAACGGTGCGCGTGGACGGCGCCCGGCGTGTCGCGGCCGGCGACGTGCTCTCCCTGGCCGTCGCGCCGAACCATGTCCACTTCTTCAACCCCGACGACGGCAAGCGGCTGGCCTGAGCGCGGGGATGTTGAAAATAGAGGGGCATCGCGGCGCACGCGGATTGCTGCCGGAAAACACGCTACCGTCATTCGAGCGCGCGATCGCTCTCGGCGTCGACGGGCTTGAGTTCGACATCGGGCTGACCCGGGACGGCGTTCCCGTCGTGCATCACGACCATGCGCTCAACCCGGAGCACACGCGCGATGCCGGCGGGTCGTGGCTGGCGTCGCCCGCGCTGCTGCTCCGGGACCTCGACATGGCAGCGCTGTCGGGCTTCGATGTCGGCAGGGCGAGGCCGGGCGGCCGGACCTCCCGGACGTTCCCCCTCCAGGAACCGTGCGACGGCGCGCGCATCCCCACTCTGGCGGAGGTCCTGGCGCTGGGCCGGCGGCCGGGGGCCGGCGCCGTCCGGTTCGGCATCGAAATCAAGCTGTCGCCGCTGGCGCCGGAGGATACGGCCGGGCCGGAGGCGTTCGCAGAGGCGGTCGTGGCGGTGCTGCGCGCAGAGGACATGCTGCCCCGGGCGAGCGTCCGGGCGTTCGACTGGCGCGTGCTTCGCGAGATTCGCAAGCTCGCGCCGGAGGTCCCCGTGGGCTGCCTTACGGCCGAGCAAAGCTGGCGCGACAACATCCTGCGCGACCGGCCCGAACCGTCTCCCTGGACTGCCGGCCTGAATATCCACGCGCATGGCGGCTCGGTGCCGAGGATGGTGCATGCGTTCGGCGGACCGGTATGGTCGCCCTACCATTCGGAACTGACCGCTGCCTCGCTTGCCGAAGCCCGGGATCTCGGCCTCAAGACCGTTGTCTGGACGGTGAACGAGGTTAGCGACATGCAAGCGCTGGCCCGGCTCGGCGTCGATGGCATCGTTACCGACTATCCGGACCGCGCCGTCGAGGCGCTGGCGCCCTGGCGTCAGGACGCGCCGAGATAGGCCCCGAGGCGCTCAACGCCGTCAGCCGGGACCCCAAGGCCCTTCCGGGTGCGCCGCCACAGGATATCCTCGGCGGTCAGCGCCCATTCGCACCGGACCAGATGGTCCACTTCCGCCGCGTACAGCCCGGCTCCGAAATGCTCGCCCAGGTCCCCGACGCTGCCGCATCCGGCCAGCAGTTCGTCCGTGTCGGTGCCATAGTGGCGGACGAAATGCCGGAGAAGCGGCTCGGGCAGCCACGAATGGCGCGATGCGCATTCCGCTGTGAACGAAGCGATATCCGCATCGGGAATGTCCCCGCCGGGGAGCGGCGCATCGCGCGTCCATCCCAGCCTGTCGACGCCGAGAGGTCCGGACAGCAGGTCCACCGCTTGCTCGGCAAGCCTGCGATAGGTCGTGATTTTGCCGCCGTAGACCGAGAGCATCGGGGCCGGCCCGCGATCGAGCTCCAGCACATAGTCGCGGGTGACCTCGCTTGCCTTTTCCGCGCGGTCGTCGAACAGCGGGCGGACGCCCGAATAGCTCCACACCACATCGTCCGGCGTGACGGGAGACTCGAAATAAAGATTGGCGGTTGCGCAGATATAGTCGATTTCACCGGGCGTTATGCCGACCCGCCCCGGCTCGCCGTCGAATTCGACGTCCGTGGTTCCCAGCAGGGTGTAGTCCTCCTCGAAGGGGATCGCGAACAGCACGCGCCCGTCCCCGCCCTGGAAGATATAGGGATAGGCATGGTCGAAGAGCCTGCGCACCACGATATGGCTGCCCTTGACGAGCCTCACACTCCGGTCCGCATCCGCGCCGCCGGCGAGCGAGCGGGTGCGGCCCACCCAGGGGCCGGTCGCATTGGCGACGCTCTGCGCCGTGACGGTGAACCGCTCGCCCGACAGCCGGTCTTCCAGGACGGCTTCCCAGCCTGAATTGCCGGGAGAGAGCGACACGCATTCCGTGCGGGTCCGGATGTCCGCGCCCCGCGCCTGGGCGTCGCGGGCGTTCAGCACCACCAGCCGCGAATCCTGCACCCAGCAGTCGGAATATTCAAAGGCCCGTCGGTAGCGGCTCTGCAAGGCCCGTCCGCTCTCATGCCGCCGGAGGTCAATGCTGGCCGAGGGCGGCAGCAGGTCGCGCCCGCCCAGACGGTCGTAAAGGAACAGGCCCAGCCGGATCATCCACCAGGGGCGCAGGCCGGCATGGTGCGGAAGCGCGAAACGCAGCGGCCAGACGATGTGCGGGGCGTTGCGCAACAGCACTTCGCGCTCGCGCAGGGAATGGCGCACGAGCCGGAAGTCGTACTGCTCCAGATAACGCAGCCCGCCGTGGATCAGCTTGGTGCTGGCGGACGAGGTGTGCGCGCCGAGATCGTCCCGCTCGCACAGCAGCACCTCAAGGCCCCGCCCCGCCGCATCCCGCGCGATGCCGGCACCGTTGATGCCGCCGCCGATGACGAGCAGGTCCGCTTTGCGCGGAGCAGGGCTTTCCGAAGCCATTTGTACGCAACCCCCGCGGGCGGCTGAAACCCGGCCCGTCCGTCCGGGGCCGGCGGCCCGCTTCAGGCAATTGGACAGGCACCCAGCCGAGGAAGATACTACCTTTCCCCGGTCGATCTGCCGACCGGAGAAAGGACCCCCAATGGAACGCAAAACGCTGACGGCAGCCGCCGTTCTGGGACTCCTGGCAGTGGGCCTTGCCATGCCGGTGGAGGCCAAGACCAAGATCAATCTCTGGTACGGCCTCAAGGGCTATCTGGGCAAGCAGGTCATGAAGGTCTGCGAGCGGTTCAACGCCGCGCAGGACGAGTACGAAATCGTCTGCACGGGCAAGGGCAATTACGACCAGGCGCTCCAGGCCGGCATTGCCGCCTACCGGGCGAAGAAACATCCCCACATCCTGCAGGGGGTCGAGACGGCAACCGCGACCTTGATGCTCTCGGGCGCGATCTATCCGGCCCACCAGCTCATGGCCGATGCCGGCTACGACGTCGACTGGAGCGACTATATCGGCTCGATCATGAGCTACTACGCCTCGTCGGACGGCAAGCTGTATTCCTTCCCGTTCAACTCGTCGACGCCGGTGATGTACTACAACATCGACATGTACGAGAAAGCCGGCATCGCGGGACCGGCCGAGACCTGGGAACAGTTCGAGGAGAACCTGCGGACGCTGAAGACCTCGGGCGTCGCCTGCCCGATCGCGTTCTCCACCTATCTCTGGGTCCATCTGGAGCAGTTCAGCTACATGCACGGCGAGCCGATTTCGACGCGCAACAACGGCTTCGACGGTCTGGACGCGGAGCTTGTCTTCAACAAGACCTCCTATGTGAAGCATGTCGAGCGGCTGAAACGCTGGTACGACGAAAAGCTCGGCAGCTATGCCAAGGAGCTGTTCGGGGTCGGCACCCGCGAGTCTTTCGCCACCGGCAAGTGCGGACACTATTTCGGCTCCATCGCCTCGCACGGCACGGTGCTGAAGAGCGCCAAGATGAAGTGGAACGTGGCCCCCCTGCCGCATAATGAGGGCGTGACGCCGAACAACACCGTCGTCGGCGGCGCGAGTTTCTGGATCATGAAGGGCTTCGACGAGGCCGACTACAAGGGCGTTGCCGCCTTCTTCGACTTCATCCGGTCGGTCGAGTCGCAGGAGTTCTGGAGCACCGTCACCGGCTATGTGCCGACGACCAGGAGCGGATACGACGGGCTCGTCGCCAAGGGCTTCTACAAGCAGGAGCAGTATGCCGGGCGGGAGGTCGCGATCGAAAGCCTGGCCCGGACGCCGCCCACGCCGCTCTCGCGCGGGCTGCGCCTCGGCTACTTCCGGCAGATCAAGAAGATCATCGGCGACGAGCTGGAGCAGATGCTGGCCGGCAAGAAGACGGCCCAGGAGGCGCTCGACAACGCGGTGAAACGCGGCAACGAGCAGTTGCGCCGCTTCGAAAAGCAGTACCAGGGCCAGTCCCTGCCCTGAGTACGGAAACCGGCGATGGACCGGCGGCGCCCGGACGGCTTTACGCCGGGCGCCGCGAAGCCATGCCTGAACAGCGACAGCGCCCAGCCCGATGATCAAGCGCGTTCTCTTCCGGAACCGGCTTCTGCCGTATCTGCTGATATTGCCGGAAGTCCTGATCGTCTTCGTCTTCTTCTACTGGCCGTCGGCGAAGGCGCTGTTCTGGTCCTTCACCCTCGAGCCGCCTTTCGGCGGGTTCGCGCAATGGGTCGGCCTCGACAATTTCCGCGAGCTCTTCAGTTCGCCCGAATACTACGAGTCCGCGGGCATCACCCTCATCTTCGCCTTCTGGACGACGTTCATCTCCATGGGGCTTGCGCTCCTGCTGGCGATATTCGTGGACCGGGTGATCCGGGGGCTGGTGGTCTACCGGACCGTGCTGATGTGGCCCTATGCGGTGGCGGCGCCGGCGGCCGCCGTCGCCTTCCAGTTCATCTTCCAGCCGGGCGTCGGGTTCTTCGCCTTCCTGAACGACATCTGGCCGGGCATATGGGACCCGAACATCGTCGGGGCGGACGCGATGCTCATGGTCATCATCGCCGCGTCCTGGAAGAGCATCACCTACAATTTCATCTTCTTCCTGGCGGGCCTGCAGGCGATTCCCCGCACTTTCGTCGAGGCGGCGGCGCTTGACGGTGCGGGCCCGATCCGGCGCTTCGTCACTATCGTCTTCCCGCTTCTGAGCCCGACCTTCTTCTTTCTGCTGGTCATCAACGTCACCGATTCCTTCACCGAAGGTTTCGGCATCATCAACGTGATGACCCAGGGGGGACCCGGCGGCGCCACCAACATACTGGTCTACAAGATCTACCAGGACGGCTTCATCGGCCTCGACCTCAGCGGCTCATCGGCCCAGTCCGTCGTGCTGATGGCCCTCGTTGTCCTGTTGACGTTCGTCCAGTTCAAATGGATCGAGCGCCGGATTCACTATGCGGAGTGAATGGGCATGATCGAGCGCACGCCCATATTGAACGCCGTGACCCACACGATCCTCGGGGTGGGCCTGCTCGTGATGTGCTTTCCGCTCGTGATTGCCTTCGTCGCGGCGACGCTGCCCTACGAGGCGGTGATCGACGTGCCGATGACGCTGGTCCCGGGAGGCGAGTTGCTCGAAAACGCTGTCAAGGCGTGGGAGCGGGGCGAGTTCGCGACCCAAGGCGTCAACAGCGTGATCATGACGCTCGGCATCCTGTTCGGAAAGATCGCCTGCGCCTCGCTCACCGCCTTCGCCATCTGCTACTTCAACTTCCGCTTCCGCATGCTGGCCTTCTGGCTGATCTTCATCACCCTGATGCTGCCGCTGGAAGTGCGCATCGTGCCGACCTACGAAGTGGCGGGGAACGCGCTGCTGCCGCTGCAGCAGCTGCTGGACGTGCTGTGGCTCACCGATCTCGTCGCCTGGCTCTCCGGGGTCGAGATCGCGCTGGAGTGGAACCTGCTCGACACCTATTGGGGGCTGACGCTGCCGCTCTTCGCCAGCGCCACGGCGACCTTCCTCTTCCGGCAGTTCTTCCTGACGATCCCGGAGGAGCTGGCGGAGGCGGCGAAGATGGACGGGGCCGGACCGCTGCGCTTCTTCTTCCAGATCCTGCTGCCGCTTTCGAAGACCAACATCGCCGCGCTCTCGGTCATCATGTTCGTCTTCGGCTGGAACCAGTATCTCTGGCCCCTGCTGATTACGACTGACCCGGAGATGCGAACCCTGGTGATGGGGCTGGAGAACCTGATCCCGTCGGAGGACGAGCTGCCGGAGTGGAACGTGGCCATGGCGGGCACCTTGATGGTGATGCTGCCGCCGATCGTCGTCGTGCTGGTGTTGCAGCGCTGGTTCGTCAGGGGCCTGCTCGGCGGCGAGAAATAGGGGCGAGGAGGGCAGATGGCGAACGTCAGCATGCGGCAGGTCCGAAAGTCCTTCGGCGCGACCGAGGTCATCCACGGCATCGACATCGACATCGGAGACGGCGAATTCGCGGTCATCGTCGGCCCCAGCGGCTGCGGCAAGTCCACACTGCTGCGGATGATCGCCGGTCTCGAAGCGGTGACCGCGGGCGAGGTGGCCATCGGGGACCGGGTGGTGAACGACCTGGAGCCCAAGGAGCGCGACGTCGCCATGGTGTTCCAGAACTACGGCCTCTATCCGCACATGACGGCCTTTCAGAACATCAGCTACGCACTGCGGATCGCGCGCCGGCCGAAGGCGGAGATCCGCGAGCGTGTCGAGCGGGTCGCGCGCATTCTGGGCATCGAGGAGCTGCTGGCGCGCAAGCCGAGCCAGTTGAGCGGCGGTCAGCGCCAGCGGGTCGCCATGGGCCGCGCCATCATCCGCGAACCCGATGTCTTCCTGTTCGACGAGCCTCTGTCCAACCTGGATGCCAAGCTCCGCAGCCAGATGCGGGTCGAGATCAAGCGCCTCCACGACGAGCTGAAGGCCACCAGCATCTTCGTCACACACGACCAGGTCGAGGCGATGACCATGGCCGACCGGCTGGTGGTCATGAACCAGGGGGTGATCGAGCAGACGGGTACGCCGCGGCAGGTCTATCGCCGCCCGGGTTCGACCTATGTCGCGGGCTTCATCGGCGCGCCGGCGATGAACCTGCTGCCCGCGACGCTTTCCGACGATGGCGCCGCCGTCGAAGGCAGGGGGATGGGGCGCATCGCCCTGCCGAACGGTGCGGGGCCGGACCGGTCGGGGCACCGGGTGATGCTGGGCGTCCGGCCGGAGCATCTGGCGGTGGTTGCCGACGGCAGCGGGGGCCTGCTGGCGGCCCGCCTGCTGTATGCGGAAGACCTGGGCGCATCGCGGCTGCTGCATTGCGCCGTCGGCGACGACGAGCTGATCGTCCACACGCAGGACGAGACCGGGGACCGCCCGGGCGACACGCTGCGCCTGGCGGCGGACCCGGCGAACCTGCACCTCTTCGATGCCGAGAGCGGCCGGCGCCTCGAGGCGGTGGACGGTGGTTAGGCTACTGGCGGCGGTTTTCTTCTGGGTGGGCACGATGACCGCTTCCGCGACCGAGCCGACGGCGGTTCTCGGAACCGCGCCCAAGGTCGAACCGGGCGAACTCAGCCGGGTTCCGAACGGGGATGCGATTGTCAGCCGCATCTGGATGCCGGCGCTCGATGCGGGCTTCGTGCCCCAGGGCCTGACCGTGGCGGGAAACCGTGTCTTCGTCGCCGCCTACAGGAGCACATCCTACCGGCGTTCCCGCGGCGAGAGCCGGGTGTTCGCGGTGGACATGAAGAGCGGCGACCTTGTCGGAGAAATCCGCCTTCCCGACGATGTCGGCCATCCGGGCGGACTAGCCAGCGACCGCCGGGGCACGCTCTTCGTCGCCGACCGGGGCAAGCTCTACCGCATCGATCTGGCGCGGGCGCTTGCCGACGGCGACGCTCGGGCGGCGATTCTGGGACGGGCGGACGTAGACCGCGGGATCGGCCCTTCCTTCCTCGCCTGGCATAACGGCCATCTCTGGTTCGGGCCCTATGAGAAACAAGGCGAACCGCGTCTCTACCGATATCCCGTCGCCGAAGTGTTCCCGGAGGATGGCGCCGTTTATCTCACCGCCGCCGACGATGTGCACAGCATCCCCATAGACGTCCGCACCCAGGGCGCCGCGTTCGATGCCGAGGGCCGCCTGTGGCTTTCGCAAAGCGGGGGAGACGGCGGCGTGGTGCAACGCCTCGATGCGGAGACCGGCGACCTGCTCGACCTCTTCACGGTGGCGGCGGGAACCGAAGACCTGTCGTTCGACGATGCGGGGATGCTCTGGAGCGTCTCGGAGGCCGGCAGCCTCAGATGGCGCCATTGGGAAACCTACTTCCCGCTGATCTTCTCTCTCGATGTCGGGCGGTTGAAATAAGGCGGTCGGCACGATCGGCAGAAGGGGCGGCAGAAGGAGGCGGCGCCTATTGGGGCGCCAGCACCGTCCGGGCCAGGCGCCGGCGCAGCAACATGAACACGAGAAAACCGAATAGCGCCATCGATCCCATCGTCACGAAAGCGAGTCCCCAGGCCGTCGTTCCCCCAAGCGGGGCGGCGAGATCGAGCACCGCACCCACGAGGGGCGGCGCGAACAGGGAGCCGCTGAACCCCAGTGTCGAATGCACCGCGAGCGTCGCGCCCCGGTGGCCCGCCGGAGAGGTGTTGACGGCTCCGGCGGTGAGCGCCGCCGAATCGGCCTGGATTGCCGCGGAATAGACAAGACAGAGGAGCGCCACGACGGCGAAGGGCAGCAGCGAGGAAAAGCCGACGACGACGCTGAGCGCGAATGTCGCCAGCATCACGCACGAAATCAGGCGCACGCGCCCGACCCGCAGGGCCAGCTCCGCGCCGCCGATGCTCGAAGCCACCGCGACGAGAGAGGTGAGGGCAGCCAGCAGCGTGGCGTTCAGCGTGAATTCGGCGCTGCTTCCGAGGCAGAACACAAGGAACGGCACGACCCAGGAGCGCATGGCGAACAGCTCGGCCCCGTGGCCCGCATAGCCGACGATAAAGCTCATGGTCTTCCGCGAGCGCAAGACAGGGCGGAAGTCCAGCACGTGACTGCGGACCACCTTGGCCGCTTCCGGTTCCCCGGGCGCGACCAGCACCGCAAGCGCGATGCCGGCCAGAGCCGGGCCCGCCGCCGTGAACAGGAAGGCGCCCCGCCAGCCGAACCACTCCAGGGCGCAACCTGCGAGCGCATAAGAAGCCGCTGTCCCGCCGCTGAAGCATGCCGTGTAGAAAGCGACGGCGCGGGCACGCGGCGCCTTGTTCGTCAGACGGTCGGTGAGCATCTTGAGCCCGGGCATGTAGCATCCGGCCATGCCGGTGCCGGCGATCACCCGCCACGGCAGGGCGGACCAGAAACCCGTAGCCGTGAACGCCAGCCCGACCAGGGCCGCAGCAGACAGTACGGCACCCGAGATGAAGACATAACGGGCGTCGACCCGGTCGGTGATCGCGGTGAGGAACGGAACCGCCAGCACATAGCCGCCGAAAAATGCGCCCGAGAGCCAGCCGGCCGTGACATTGTTCATCTGCCATGCCGGCTGAAGCACGGGCTGCAGAGACCAGTAGGCTGAAAAACCGGCCATCGCGAACACCAGCGCCACGCACATCACGGCAACCAGCACCGGCGGGCGGCGCGCTATGGCCTGCGCGATCACCGTGCCCGGCCCACTACCCACGGCAGAGGCGGCAACAGCGAGCGCTTCGCCGTCCCGGATGCCTGCTCAGGATGCGCTGTCGGTGGTGGCCTTCCCCTGCATCTGAGGAGATGCCCGATGAGGGACGCCGGGGAGAGGAGGACACAACGGAACTTATCCATCTCACCGGCTCCCATTGTCAATGGCAGCCGGAAACCGTGCATTTCTGGCAATCGAAATCGGATACTTCGGCCTTTGGCCCGTTCCCCCAGGCACGGTGTTGGGGGTGAAGATCCGGGTTTGTCGCGGTTTCGACGGTGTCTGTGTATCGGTGTTGTTCGGCTCCGGCATGACCGACCTGCTCCCGGGGCAGCGCGTCTTCGTCCAGGCGGAAAGCGTGCCGCGCGGGCTCCAGGCGACGCGGGTCGAGCCGCTGTGAGCGGACCGGCCGCCGCGGTCGGCCTCGGCGCACGCCTGTTTCACCGTTCCCGGACGAGGATGCCGACGATGATTTCCTCGCCCAGGGACCGGCAGGCCTCTAGGCGCTGAAGGCCTTCCACCAGTACCAGGCGCTTCCCGTCCCGGCGTAACAGGACCGGTGGGCGCTGGCCCGGTGATCTGCACCATCACCACATTGCTCCGCTGCGGCCAACGCGGACGCCTCGACGATCCGCAGCCCTTCGAGGATCCGATACACGGGCTGCTAGGCCCCCATCACCCGCTGGAGCGAATGGCGCCGGTTGCGGGTGTGCGGGCGCACCTCGCCGGGCCAGCGCCCACGCTCGACGGCCTCCGCCCACGCCGCGCTCTTCATGACGTCGGGGCTTTCGATCTCGTAGATGGCGTGCCACGTCGGGGTCTCGCCGCGTGCCACGGATTTCAGCTCGCCGCCCATCGACACCTCGAAGTCCTGCGCCTTCAGGCGCG
>JAJECZ010000195.1 GCA_022821735.1 Alphaproteobacteria bacterium
GGCCCCCGCCCCCCCCCCCCCGGGTGGGGGGGGGGGGGGGGGGGGGCGCCCCCCGGCCGCAGGCCGGCGGGCGAAGCCCCGCAGGCACCCGTCACGCCGAGAGGCCCTCCCCCGACCCCTCCCGCCCGGCGGGAGGGGAGAAAGACCGAATGCCCTCAACATGGGTCCTGCATGGCGCACCCCGGCATAAAGGAGGCGCCCGGCGGCTTTCGCCGGTTACAGCGCCGCCGGCTCCTTCTTCCGGGCCTTCGCTTTCGCTTTCGGCGGGGCGGGAGGCGGCGGGTCGGGATAGGCGAAGGTGAGGCCGTCCTCGCCGGCGTCCACCTCCACCGTGCCGCCCTTGGCGAGGCGCCCGAACAGCAGCTCTTCGGCGAGCGGCTTCTTGACGTGCTCCTGGATGGTGCGGGCGAGCGGCCGCGCGCCGTATTCCGTGCTGTAGCCCTTCTCGACCAGCCACGAGCGGGCCGCGTCGGACAGGATGATTTCCACCTGGCGGTCGTCGAGCTGGCCTTCCAGCTCCGCGACGAACTTGTCCACCACCCGGTGCACCACCTCGACCGGCAGGTTGCCGAAGGAGATGATCGCGTCCAGCCGGTTGCGGAACTCCGGCGAGAACAGCCTGTCGATGGCCTCCTTGTCGTCGCCCTCGCGGACGTTGCGCCCGAAGCCGATCGCCGCCTTGGCGAGGTCCGACGCGCCGGCATTGGTCGTCATGATAACGATGACGTTGCGGAAATCGACCTGCTTGCCGCTGTGGTCGGTCAGCTTGCCGTGGTCCATGATCTGGAGCAGCACGTTGAAGACGTCCGGGTGCGCCTTCTCGATCTCGTCGAGCAGCAGCACCACATGCGGGTTCTTGTCCACCGCGTCCGTCAGCAGCCCGCCCTGGTCGAAGCCGACATAGCCGGGCGGTGCGCCGATCAGCCGCGAGACGCTGTGGCGCTCCATGTATTCCGACATGTCGAAGCGCACGAGCTCGACCCCGAGGCAGCGCGCAAGCTGGCGGGCGGCCTCGGTCTTGCCGACGCCCGTCGGGCCCGAGAACAGGTAGCTGCCGATGGGCTTCTCCGGCTCGCGCAGGCCGGCCCGGGCGAGTTTGACCGCGCTCGCCAGCGCCTCGATGGCCGGGTCCTGGCCGAACACCACCGTCTTCAGGTCGCGCTCCAGCGTCTGCAGCGCCTCGCGGTCGTCGCGGCTGACGCTCTTCGGCGGGATGCGGGCGATCTTGGCGACGATGCCCTCGACGTCGCGCACGCCGACGGTCTTCTTGCGCCGGCTCGGCGGCAGCAGGAGCTGGGCGGCGCCGACCTCGTCGATCACGTCGATGGCCTTGTCCGGCAGCTTGCGGTCGTTGATGTAGCGCGCCGACAGGCTGACCGCCGTGCGGATGGCCTCGGTGGTGTAGCGGACGCCGTGATGCTCCTCGTAATAGGGCTTGAGGCCCATCATGATCTTGATGGCGTCCGGCACCGAGGGCTCGTGCACGTCGATCTTCTGGAAGCGGCGGACCAGCGCCCGGTCCTTCTCGAAATAGTTGCGGTATTCCTTGTAGGTGGTGGACCCGATGCAGCGCAGCGTGCCGCTGGCGAGCGCGGGCTTCAGGATGTTGGAGGCGTCCATCGAGCCGCCGCTGGTGGCGCCGGCGCCGATGACGGTGTGGATCTCGTCGATGAACAGGATGGCGCCCTCGAGCGAATCGAGCTCCGACAGCACCTGTTTCAGCCGTTCCTCGAAGTCGCCGCGGTAGCGCGTGCCCGCAAGCAGCGAGCCCATGTCGAGGGCGTAGATGGTCGCGTCGGCCAGCACCTCCGGCACCGCGTCCTCGACGATCTTGCGCGCCAGCCCCTCGGCGATCGCCGTCTTGCCGACGCCGGGGTCACCGACATAGAGCGGGTTGTTCTTGGTCCGCCGGCAGAGGATCTGGATCGTGCGCTCGACTTCCAGCTCGCGCCCGATCAGCGGGTCGATCTTGCCGGCGTCCGCCTTCTCGTTGAGGTTGACGCAATAGGCCTGCAGCGCCTCGGCGGGCTTGCCCTTGGCCGGGTCGCCGCCTTCGTTCTCCTGGCGCTCCTCCGCGCCGCGCACCCGCCGGGGCTCCGAATGGCCGGCGCTCTTGGCGATGCCGTGGCTGATGTAGTTCACGGCGTCGAGGCGGGTCATCTCCTGGCCCTGGAGGAAGAACACGGCGTGGCTCTCCCGCTCCGAGAAGATCGCCACCAGGACATTGGCGCCCGTCACTTCTTCGCGCCCGGAGGACTGCACGTGGATCGCGGCGCGCTGCAGGACGCGCTGGAAGCCGGCGGTCGGCTTGGGGTCGTCCTCGCGCTCCACCACGAGGTTGTCGAGCTCCTCGTCCAGATAGCCGGACACCGCGGACCTGAGATTGTCGACATGGACCGAGCAGGCGCGCAGGACGGCGATGCAGTCCCGGTCCTCGGTCAGCGCCAGCAGCAGATGCTCCAGCGTCGCATATTCGTGCCTGCGTTCCTTGGCGTAGGAGAGCGCCCGGTGCAGCGTCTGTTCGAGGGTGCGCGACAGCATCGACCGGCTACTCCTTTTCAAGCGTCAGCTGCAGCGGGTGTTCGTGCCGCCGCGCGAAGTCCACCACCTGCGTCACTTTGGTCTCGGCGACCTCATAGGTATAGACACCGCAGACCCCGATTCCCCGTTGATGGACCAGCAGCATGATCTTCGTCGCTTCCTCGCGGCTTTTATGGAAGAAGGCTTGCAATATGTGGACGACGAACTCCATCGGTGTGTAGTCGTCATTGAGCATGATGACTTTGTACAACGAAGGCTTCTTGGTCTCCGGCTTGGTCTTGACAAGCAAACCCGTCGCCGGGTTGCCGTCTCCTCCTCGCCGCTCGTCGCTCATCCACTTTCTCCCGTACCGGGACCGCATCCGCGAGCCTAGCATAACCGGTACCGAAGTAGGAGTAAGCCGCAGCCGTTCAAGGGCGGCTGCGAGACATTCGGCAGGGGAACAACGCTGTTCGGCATTGCGGCGTAACCGGATTGACTCTATGTCGGCCGGGGAGGGCTCATGAAGGCGATTCTTGCTGTCCTGCTTCTGGCTGCAGCCGTTCTGGCGGCCGGCCCCGCGCCGGCCGCACGCTACGCCGCGGTCGTCATCGACGCCGAGACCGGTGCCGTGCTGCACGGGGAACGGTCGACGGCGCGCCGTTATCCGGCGTCGCTCACCAAGATGATGACCGTGTATCTCCTCTTCGAGCGGCTGCGGAGCGGGAAGTATAAGCTTTCGACGCGCATGAAGGTGCCGCGCCGCGCGACATTGCAGCCGCCTTCCCGGCTCGGCCTCAAACAGGGGTCCACGATCACCGTCCGCGAAGCCATAAGGGCGCTGGTGGTGAAGTCGGCCAACGATGTGGCGACCACGGTTGCCTATTTCATCGCCGGCAGCGAGCGGAAGTTCGCAAAAGTGATGAACCGCAAGGCGCAGCAGCTCGGCATGCACCGCACCTCGTTCCGCAATGCCTCGGGGCTCTGGCATTCGAAGCAATGGACCACAGCCCGCGACATGGCCCAGCTGGCGCGCGCTCTCATCAGGAATTTCCCGCAATATTACGACTATTTCTCCTTGAAGAGATTCAAGTTCCGGGGACGCACCTATCGTTCGCACAACCGCCTGTTGCGGCGCTATTCGGGCGCCGACGGGTTGAAGACCGGCTACATTTCCAAGTCCGGCTTCAATCTGGCCTTCTCCGCGGTTCGCAAGGGCCGCCGCCTGATTACCATCGTCATGGGAGGCCGCACGGCCCGGTCGCGCGACCGCCATGTCGCGAAATTGACGGACCGCATCTTCGCCCGCCTGAAGCCGCGCCCGGCCATCAATGACGGCGGCCCAGTCTGGGCCGTTCAAGTGGGTGCGGTGCGCGACAAGGCGGCTGCCCGGAGCCTGGCCCGCGTGGCGGTGAAAAAGGTGGGGCTTCCGAACGGAGGCGCCTGGGGCGCATGGCCCAAGGCAAGCCGCAAGGGCGGCAAGCTGTACCGCGCCCGACTGGTGGGGTACAGCAAGTCGGATGCCTCCCGGGCCTGCCGCAAGCTCAAGCAGCGGCGAACGGATTGTTTTGTTGTTCGGCACGGCACCGTTCCGGGTGCGGTTCCGCCTCCTGTGCCGGCGCCCCGGATCGCGGCATCGCCTCCGGCTGCATCGGCGCCAGCGGCTCCGCCGGCGCCGACGGCAGCAAAATTGCCGGCCATGGCGGCCGTGCCGAAATTGCCGCCTGCGGTCCTGGTGGCCGCCATTGGCGACTATGCCGTGCAGGTGGGGGTCTATGCGAACCGCAAGACGGCGCGAAGACAGGCACAGACTGCTGCGGATCTTTTACGGGCGCTGCCCAGCGGGGTCTATGCCGGCGCCTGGCCGATGAAGGCGTCCAGCGGACGCAAGCTGTACCGCGCACGCCTGGCCGGATTTGAGGAAGACGCCGCCAGACAGGCCTGCGCCGACCTGCGGCGCAAGAAGCTCGACTGCCTGGTCTTTCTTCATCGCACGGGACGCAGGGCACGGGCGTGACGAGCGGCAACAGGGCGGCTGCGGGCCTCCGAAGGGACACGCGGCCGCCGGTCCTGCCACCGACTGCGGTAGAGGCGGCCATTCGGGCGGCCGAAGCCGGGGCGACGGTCAAGACCTCTCCATGCGGCGACGGCGAAATGGTGTGGCGGGTTTTCGGCGAGCCGGGAGCACCGCCGCTCATGCTGATGCATGGCGGTTACGGCTCCTGGTGGCACTGGTTCCGCAATGTCCGTTCCCTGGCCCGCGACCGCAGGGTTTACGTCTGCGATACGCCCGGCCTCGGCGAGTCGGCCCCGCCGCCGGACCGGCGGAATATCGACTCGATAGGCCGCATCGTCGCCGAAGGCCTGCGCTTCGTTCTGGAAGAACGGGACCGGAGGGTCGATCTCGTGGGGTTTTCCTTCGGGGGAATCGTTGGCGGCCATGCGGCTCCCTACCTGCCGGACCTGCTTCACAGCTTCACCATGGTCGGCGTCGGTGCGATGGGGTTGCGCCGGGCGCGGGGACCTGCGCTGGAGCGCTTCCGGCGGGACATGACGCCGGCCCAGCTCAGGAGCCTCGCCCGGCGCAATCTTGAGATCCTGATGCTGGCCGACCCGCGCGCCGTCGACGATTTCGCGGTCCACATGCAGGTCACCAACACCATGAGGGCCGTCACCAAGAGCCGCTGGGTGAGCGCGACGCCGGCGCTCCGCGGCCGGCTGCCGTTGATCGAGGCGCCGCTGGCCGCAATGTGGGGCGAATGGGACTGGACCGCATGGCCGTTCTTCCGCGAGCGCTTCGCCGCCGTTCGCGCAATCCGGCCGGATGCGCGCATCGCCATGGTGCCGCGCGCCGGGCATTGGGCCATGTACGAACGGCCGGAGGCCTTCGAGCAGGCGCTCCGGGAGGTTCTGCCCCACCGGCGTTGAGCCAATTTTCAGGGAGGGTCTGGAGCGGGAGACGAGATTTGAACTCGCGACCCTCACGTTGGCAACGTGATGCTCTACCTCTGAGCTACTCCCGCGTCAGGCTGCGCAACATAGGCAAAATCGGGCAGGGCGCAAGCGCAAAGTCCGGGTTTGTGCGGGCATCGGGAGGGGCGCTGGGTCGAAAGGCGGGAGCAGAGCAAGAAAGTCCACAAGATTAACATTTCATTTTTTGTTAAAAATGTAATCTATGGTAATCGTATTGAGCGGTGAGGGAGGTTCGCCATGGCGGCCATCAAGGTTGCCGACGAAGTCTGGCTGGCGACGGCCTCGCTTCATCGCCGGTATCCGGACAGGGAAGACTTTTCGGTCTCGGAGATCGTCGCACAGGCGGAGGCCGAGAACGCGACAGGCGCCGGTTCCCTGCGGCCCGGCGTGCAAATTCACGCCTATCTGCATTGCGTTGCCAACCGTAGGCCCAGCCCCGCCCGGTTGCGCATGCTGACGGAAACATCGAGGGGCCGCCGCAGGCTCTACCGGCCGGGCGACTCCTGCCATCCGGACCGCCGCACCGGCAAACACATACCCGACCGCAACGATGTGCCGCCCGCCTATTGTGAACTGATTGATTGGTACGGCCGTGACTACAACGGACCGGATGCGCGAATGTCCAAGGACCCTATCCTTGCCCTCGCGGGTCTCGGAAAGGAAATCTGGGCCGACGAAGGCGCCGACACCTATGTCCGCCGCCTTCGGGAAGGCTGGGAATGAGCCGGATTTTCTGGGACACGAACCTGTTTGTTTATCTTGTCGAGCAAAAGGGCCCGCTGAGCCGTCGGGTAGAGGCGGTGCGAAGACGCATGATCGTGCGCGGCGACGGTCTCTTCACCTCGGCGCTCACTCTCGGCGAACTTCTCGTCAAGCCCGTGACTGGCGGGAACCGGGATTTGGCGCGTCGCTACGAGCAACTCGTCCTTTCCGGGGCGACGGTGTTGCCGTTCGACCTTCGGGCTGCCCCGCATTTCGCGGAGATTCGCCGGGACCGTTCCATTCGGGCGCCGGATGCCATCCAGCTTGCCTGTGCCGCAGCGGCGGGCACGGACCTGTTCATCACCAATGACAGGCGCCTGCGCCGCAAGCAGGTCCGCGGCATCGAGTTCATCCAGTCGCTCGACGAGGCGGCGATCTAGGCGGGCGCGGGGGGCCGCTTCCCGGTCCGCAGCAGCCGCAGTTCGCGCAAGGGCTTGCCAGCATCGTCGGGGAGAGCCATTGTCATGCATATCCACTCGGGGGAGCCGCAATCCCGCGGCTGAGAGGTCCCGCAATCGGGACGACCCCAGGAACCTGATCCGGTTAGTACCGGCGGAGGGAGCGTGTGGGCGAGGCTGCACCGGACATAGAATTTGCCGTCGATATTCGCGGCGCCGCGCTTTCCTACGGGGGAGCGCCGCTGTTCGACGGGCTGGATATTCGCCTGGAGGCCGGTCTCTGGACCTGCCTGCTTGGGCCGAGCGGGGTCGGCAAGTCGAGCCTTCTCCGCCTGATCGCAGGGCTGGGGGGCGGGGCCGCAGGCCGGGTGCGGGCCGCGCCCGTGGCCTATATGAGCCAGGACGACCTGTTGCTCCCATGGGCGAATGTTCTCGACAACACGGTCCTGGGTGCGCGGCTGCGCGGCGAGCGGCCGGACTATGACCGGGCGCGCCTCCTTCTGAACCAGGTGGGCTTGGCGGACTCCACACTGGCGAAGCCGGCGACGCTTTCCGGAGGCGAGCGCCAGCGCGTCGCGCTGGTCCGAACGCTGATGGAGGACCGGCCGGTCGTGCTGATGGATGAACCGTTCGGCAGTCTGGACGCCATAACCCGCCACGCGGCGCAGGACCTTGCGGCCCGCCTGCTAGCGGGGCGTACGGTCCTGCTGGTGACCCACGACCCGTTGGAGGCGCTGCGCCTCGGGGACCGCGTCCATGTCATGACGGGCCGTCCGGCCGCGCTTGAGCCGGTGCCGCTGCCCGATTTGGCTCCGCCGCGGGACGTTCGCGATCCGGCCGTTCTGGCGGCACAGGGTGCACTGCTCGCACGGCTTGCGGCGTGAAGGCGGCGCTGCGCATGGCGGTTGTCGCGGCCGGACTGCTCATCGTCTGGCAGGCGATCGTGTCGATCACGGGGGCGCGGCCGTTCATCCTTCCGGGGCCGCTTGCCGTGGCGTCGGCGCTAGCCAGGCACGGCGGCCTGCTTTTGCCGCATGCCGGTACGACGCTGGCCGAGATCCTGCTCGGCCTTGGAATCGGCGCGGCGCTGGGCGCATTCTCGGCGCTGGTCGTGGCCCATGTCCGTCCGGCCCGCTTGTGGCTGCTTCCGGTGCTGGTGGCGAGCCAGGCCGTGCCCGTGTTCGCGATCGCGCCGGTGCTGGTGCTCTGGCTCGGTTACGGCATGGCCTCGAAGGTGGCGATGGCCGTGCTCATCATTTTCTTCCCGGTGACCGCCGCCTTCTATGACGGTCTTTCCCGCACCGACCCCGGCTGGCTCGATCTAGCGCGCAGCATGGGAGCGTCCCGCTGGCGCCAGCTTCTCCACCTGAGGATTCCTGCGGCATTGCCGGCCTGTGCTTCCGGCCTGCGCGTCGCAACGGCGGTCGCGCCCATAGGCGCCGTTGTAGGCGAATGGGTCGGCGCGTCAGCGGGTCTCGGCTACCTCATGCTGCATGCGAATGCCCGCATGCAGGTGGACCTCATGTTCGCGGCGCTGCTCGTCCTCGCGGCGATGGCGCTCATCCTCTACTTCACTGTCGACCGCCTGCTCCGCCTCGCGGTGCCCTGGCAGGCCGATACCTTGCTGCAAGACCACAGAAAGGAAACTGTCGAACCATGAAAATCCGCTTCGCGGCCATTGCCGCTGTATGTCTACTGGCCGCTCTCCCCGCGGCGGCGGAAGAGAAACTCACGGTGTTGCTCGACTGGTTCGTCAATCCGGACCACGGGCCCCTCTATGTGGCCCAGGAGCGCGGCTATTTCGCCGATGCCGGCCTGACGGTCGAGTTCGTGCCGCCGGCCGACCCGAACGATCCGCCGAAGATCGTGGCGGCGGGCAAGGCGGACCTCGCGGTCTCCTACCAGCCGCAACTGCACATGCAGGCGGCCGCCGGCCTGCCGCTGGTGCGCATTGCCACCCTCGTCGCGACGCCGCTCAATACGATTGTCGTGCTTGAGGAAAGCCCGATACGGACGATCGCCGATCTCAAGGGCAAGCGCGTCGGCTTCTCCGTGGCCGGGCTGGAAGACGCCCTGCTCGAAGGCGTGCTCCAACCGCACGGGCTCACGATGGACGACGTCGAGAAGGTAAACGTCAACTGGTCGCTCTCGCCGTCGCTCATTGCGGGCCAGGTCGATGCCGTGATCGGCGCCTTCCGCAATTTCGAGCTGAACCAGATGGACATCGTGGGCCGTCCGGGCCGCGCCTTCTATCTCGAAGAGGAGGGCGTGCCCCCTTATGACGAACTGATCGTCGTCGCGCACAAGGACACGCTGGACCGGCCTGCCTATCGCGCCTTCGTGGACGCGGTAGAGCGCGGCGTCCAATACATGATCAACCATCCCGACGAGGCCTGGGCGCTGTTCATCGCCGGCGACCGCAAGGACCTCGACGACGAGCTCAACCGGCGCGCCTGGCGGGACACGCTGCCGCGCTTTGCGCTGCGTCCGGCGGCGCTCGACAGGCGGCGCTACGAGCGGTTCGCGGACTTTGTCGTGGAGCGCGGCCTTGTGGACTCCCTGCCGCCGGTGGAGACTTACGCGGTGGAACTGAAATAGGCGGCGCTGCCGCTCAGACCGTCGTCTTGCCCTTGAAGCGGCAGAGATCGGCGACCGTGCATGCCGGGCAGTCGGGCTTCCGCGCTTTGCAGACATAGCGCCCGTGCAGGATGAGCCAGTGGTGGGCATGCAGCTTGCGATGCGCCGGCACGCGCCGCAGGAGCTTCTTCTCCACGTCCAGCGGCGTCTTGCCGGGTGCGAGGCCGGTGCGGTTGCCTACGCGGAAGATATGCGTGTCCACTGCAATGGTCGGCTGGCCGAACGCCGTATTGAGGACGACATTGGCCGTCTTGCGGCCGACGCCGGGCAGGCGTTCCAGCGCCTCCCTGCTTTCCGGCACGGCGCCCCCGTGTTCCTCGACCAGAATATGGGAGAGCCCGATGACATTGCGCGCCTTGGCGTTGAAGAGGCCGATGGTGCGGATGTGATGCCGGACGCCGTCCTCGCCGAGCGCAAGCATGGCTTCCGGCGTGTCGGCGGCGGCGAACAGGGTCTTCGTCGCCTTGTTGACGCCGGCATCGGTCGCCTGGGCGGACAGCACGACCGCAACCAGCAGCGTATAGGGGTTGACGTAGTGCAACTCCCCCTGCGGCTCCGGGAGGGCAGCCGCCAGGCGGTCGAAGAAGGTCTCGGTCTCCACTTTCTTCATGCGCCGCGCCGGGGCGTAAGGAAGCCGACAATCTCACGGATTTCGTTCATCGTCGCGGAGGCGATGGAGTCCGCCCGCGCCGCCCCGTCCGCCAGCACGCCGTCGATATAGCCGGGGTCGGCCATAAGGCGGCGCATCTCGGCCGTTACCGGGGACAACACTTCCACGGCCAGCTCGGAGAGCGCAGCCTTGAAGTCAGAGAAGCCGCGTCCGCCGAATTCGCGGCAAACCGCCGCTTCATCGACCCCGGCAAGCGCGGCGTGGATGCCGATGAGATTTTCGGCTTCCGGCCGGCCCTCCAGCCCCGCCGGCTCGCTCGGCAGCGCCTCGGGGTCGGTCTTCGCCCGGCGGATTTTCTGCGCGATGCTGTCGGCGTCGTCCGAGAGGTTGATGCGCGAATTGGGCGAGGGGTCAGACTTGCTCATCTTGGCGTTGCCGTCCCGAAGGCTCATCACCCTGGTCGCGGTGCCGAATATGCGCGGTTCCGGAAGCACGAACGCCTCGCAGTCATAGTAGCGGTTGAAGGCGCCGGCGACATCGCGCGAAAGTTCCAGATGCTGCTTCTGGTCTTCGCCGACCGGCACGTCGCTCGCGCGGTAAAGAAGGATATCGGCGGCCATCAGCACGGGATAGGCAAAAAGCCCGACCGCAGCCGCATCACGCCGTTTGCCTGCCTTCTCCTTGAACTGGGTCATCCGGTTGAGCCAGCCCATCGGTGCGTGGCAGTTGAGCACCCAGGCGAGCTCGGCATGTCCCGACACCATGCTCTGGTTGAAGACGATGCAACGCTGCGGATCGATTCCCGATGCGATGAAGGCCGCCGTTACCTCGCGGGTGTTGGCCGTCAGTTCGGCCGGATCCTGCGGGACCGTGATCGCGTGCAGATCGACGATGCAGAAGATGCAGTTGAAGTCGAAATCCTGTTGCATGCCCACC
>JAJECZ010000390.1 GCA_022821735.1 Alphaproteobacteria bacterium
CGAGGCGGGGCTCAACATCGTCATGTCGATGAAGACCGAGGGCAAGCCGGTCTCCTTCATCGAGGACTGCGCGGTGCCGCTGGAAGACCTGGGCGACTTCACCGACCGGCTGACGCGCGTCTTCGAGAAGCACGGCACGACGGGCACCTGGTACGCCCACGCCTCGGTCGGCCTGCTGCATGTGCGCCCGGTGCTGAACCTGAAGCAGCCGCAGGGGGCGGCCGCCATGCGCGCCATCGCGGAGGAAGCCTTCGCCATGGTGCGCGAATACAAGGGCAGCCATTCCGGCGAGCATGGCGACGGCATCATCCGCTCGGAGTTCCACGAGCGCATGTTCGGGCCGGCGCT
Source organism: Alphaproteobacteria bacterium (assembly GCA_022821735.1). Lineage (GTDB taxonomy): Bacteria > Pseudomonadota > Alphaproteobacteria > Bin95 > Bin95 > Bin95. The sequence goes on from JAJECZ010000390.1 coordinate 349, forward strand.
GGTGCGCGCCTTCGAGGAGGTGAAGGACGCCTTCGACCCCGGGAGCCTCTTCAATCCCGGCAAGATCGTCCGCGCGCCCCGGATGGACGACCGCTCGCTCTTCCGTTTCAAGCCGGGTTACGCCGCGGCTCCGCTCGCGCCGGCGCTCGACTGGTCGGACTGGCCCGGCGGCTTCCTCGGCGCGGCCGAGATGTGCAGCAACAACGGCGCCTGCCGCAAGGCCGACCCCGGCGTGATGTGTCCCTCCTTCCGGGCAACGGGGCGGGAACGGGACCTGACGCGCGGGCGCGCCAACACGCTGCGCCTCGCGCTCTCCGGCCAGCTCGGCCCGGATGCGCTCGTCTCCGGCGACATGGCGCGGACCATGGAGCTCTGCGTCGGCTGCAAGGGCTGCCGGCGCGAATGCCCGACCGGGGTGGACATGGCGCGGATGAAGGTCGAATTCCTGCACCAGTACAAGGCCCGGCGGGGCCTGACGCTGAGGGACCGGCTGGTGTCCTCCCTGCCGCATTACGCGCCCCGGCTGGCGCCGCTCGCCCCGCTGCTCAACGCCGCCGAGCGGGCCCGGCCGCTGCGCGCGCTGCGCGAACGCGCGACGGGCTTCTCGCGCCGCCGCCGGCTCCCGGCCTGGCGGCGCGACAGGTTCCGGCCGGCGGATGCCGGAGGGCCGACGGGCGGGGAGCGGGAGGCGGTACTGTTTGCCGATTGCTTCAACACCGCCTTCGAGCCGGAGAATGCGCGCGCGGCCGTGGCCGTGCTGGAAGCGGCAGGCTTCCGCGTGCGCCATCCGCGCGGTCCGGATGGCGGCCGCCCTCCCTGTTGCGGACGCAGCTGGCTGGCTGCCGGTCGGGTCGACCGGGCGCGGGCCGAGATGCGGCGCGCGGTCGCCATGCTGCTGCCTCATGCCGAGGCCGGCGCGCCCATCGTCGGGCTGGAGCCGTCCTGCCTGTTCACCTTCCGCGACGAGCTGCAGGCCGTGCTGCCGGGGCCGGAGAGCGCCCGCGTCGGGGAAAGCGCCGTCATGCTGGAGAGCCTGGTTTCGGAAGACGAGGCGGCGGAGCGGCTGGCGGAACGGCTCGGCGCCCTGCCGGAAGGCCGCGCGCTCGTCCATGCCCATTGCCACCGCAAGAGCTTCGACGGGCCGGATGCCGTGCTGGCCGCGCTCGCGCTGGTGCCGGGGCTGGAGCCGGCGCTGGTCGAGAGCTCCTGCTGCGGCATGGCCGGCAGCTTCGGCTACGAGGCCGAGCATTACGAGGTTTCGATGAAGATGGCCGAGGCGGCGCTGCTGCCGGCCGTGCGGGCCGAGGGGCGGGACACGCTCATCGCCGCCGACGGCACAAGCTGCCGCCACCAGATCGCCGACGGCGCCGGCAGGGCGGCCGAACATCCCGCACGCATTCTCGAAAGGGCGCTTGCATGACCGCAATCCATGTCTGGGGCATCGTTTCCACCCGCGCGCTCCGCGTCCACTGGACCCTGCAGGAACTCGGCCTGACATACGGGACGACGCCGATCCGCACCCGCACGCCGGAGCAGACAGCGCCCGCCTACCGCGCCGTCAACATGCTGCACAAGATCCCGACAATGGAGATCGACGGCGTGCGCTACACCGAGTCAGGCGCCATTGCGCTGGAGCTTGCGGCGCGTTTCCGCGACCGGGCGGACCTCTGGCCGGAGGCGGAGCGCGCCCGGGTGCTGGAATGGTGCTTCTACGTGGCGATGGAACTGGACGCGACCTCGCTCTACGTCATCCGCCGCCATGGCGACCTTTCGGAAATCTACGGCGAGGCGCCGGTCGCGGTGTCGGGCGCGCGCGAATACTGGCTGAAGCAGGCGGCAAAGGCCGAGGCGGCGCTCGCCGACGGCCGCCCCTGGCTGCTGGGCGAGACCTTCTCGGTCGCCGACATCATGCTGGGGTCCTGCCTCGGCTGGGCCGGCCGCCGCGACGTCGCCGTGCCGCAGGTCCTCCAGGACTACGACGCCCGCCTCCACGCCCGCCCCGGCCGCCGGCGCGCCGAGGAAGCCAACGAAGGCCGGATGGATACGACGGCGGGCGGGTAGCGCGCCGCGCGCCGCCTCACTCCGTCAGGTCGTCCCAGAGTTCGCGCACACGGGAGAAGAAGCCCTCCGTCTCGGGCGTGCGGTTCTGGCCGCCGCCTTCCTTCTCGAACTCGCGCAGCAGCTCCGCCTGGCGGCGCGTGAGGTTGACGGGGGTCTCCACCCTGACCGTCACCAGCATGTCGCCGCGCTGGCGGGTGTTCAGCACCGTCATGCCCTTGCCGCGCAGCCGGAAGCGGTTGCCGGACTGGGTGCCCGGCGGCAGGTCGATGCGCGCGCGCCTGCCCTCCACGGTCGGCACCTCCGCCATGCCGCCGAGCGCCGCCGCGGCCATCGAAACGGGAACCTCGCAATGGATATGCGGCCCGTCCC
>JAJECZ010000326.1 GCA_022821735.1 Alphaproteobacteria bacterium
CGCCGCTCCCGGCCGCAACACCGGGCAAGCGCGCCGGCATGCCCGATGGAGGGGGGTGCCGGCGCGCAGGACACGCCTTTGCATGACAAACAGGGCTCGCTTACGCTCGCACCCGGCAGGCCTCCGGCCAGCCCCCTGAAAACACCAACGCAGACACCTGCACAAAGACACGGGAGAGACCGAAACCGGCGCCGCTCCGGCCGTCAAATGGCCAGGAACCGCGGTCAAATAAAATGGGAATCGGCCGTCAAATACTTAGGAATCCGCAGCCCATGCCGTCGAGCACGGCCGCGGCTTCGTCCCTGGTCTTCTCGTCGATGCGGGCGCGTATCGCGACGGTCACGGCAAGGCCTCCTGTGCAGGAAGCAGGATAGCCGCGGCGGAGCGAAGGGGCAATCACCCCCCGCCGATGCGGGGGAGGAGATAGACTTCGGCGCCTTCGGGGATCGAGGCGGTCAGGTCGTCCTGGTGCATGACGCCGTCTATGGCGACGGCCATGCTTTCCTCGACCTGGCGGCCGAGGCCCGGAAAGCGCGCCTCCAGGTCCCGGACCAGGCCTCTTATGCTCGTTGCGTCCGACTCCAGCTCGGCCGTGCCGCCCGTGTATTGGCGGCAGGCCGAGTGGGTCAGGACGATACGCGCCAAGGCGGGGCTATTCCTCCGCCGCGGCCTGCTCGTCCACCGCCTTGCGGACCTTCGGCGGCGACATGGGCAGTTCCGTCAGCCGGATGCCGATGGCGTCCTGGATGGCGTTCGCCATCGCGGCCATGGGCGGCACGATCGGCACTTCGCCGACTCCGCGCGCGCCGTAGGGATGCCTCGGGTTCGGCACCTCGACGACGACCGTGTCGATCATCGGCAGGTCCGAGGCGACGGGGATGCGGTAGTCGAGGAAGCCCGGATTATCCAGCCGGCCCCGGTCGTCGTAGATATATTCCTCGTTGAGCGCCCAGCCGATGCCCTGCACGGCGCCGCCCTGGATCTGCCCCTCGACATAGGAGGGATGGATCGCGCGGCCGGCATCCTGCGTCGCCAGGTAGCGCAGCACCTTCACATGGCCGGTCTCCCGGTCCACCTCGACATCGACCAGATGCGTGCCGAAGCCGGGGCCCGCGCCCTGGGCGTTGAGCGAGGAGGTGGCGGCGATCGGCCCGCCGGTGCGCCCCGACTTGGCCGCGAGGTCCTCCAGCGACAGCGGCTCGAAATCGCCCGCATTGCTGCCGGCGGGAACGGCCTTGCCGTCCTGCCACTCAACCGCATCGACCGGGATATCCCAGGTCTTGGCGGCGCGCGCCTTCAGTTCGTTCACGACGGATCTGGACGCCTCCACCACGGCCATGCCGGTGGCGAAGGTGACGCGGCTGCCGCCGGTGAGGAAGCAGTAGCCAACCGAGCTCGTGTCCGCGACGATCGGGCGGACGCGCTCCACATCGATGCCGAGCACCTCGGCCGCCATCATCGCCATGGAGGCGCGGGAGCCGCCGATATCCGGGTTGCCGGTGGCGACCACGGCCGTGCCGTCCTCGTTGATGTTGACGGTCGCGGAGGACTCGCCGCCGATATTGAACCAGAAGCCCGCAGCGACGCCGCGGCCCTGGTTCGGCTCGAGCGGCACATTGTAGTTCGGGTGGTCCTTCACCGCTTCCAGCGTCTCGACACAGCCGATATCGCCGAAGGTCGGGCCGTAGGCGGCCTTGGTGCCCTTCTTGGCGGCGTTCTTGAGCCGAAGCTCGACCGGGTCCATGCCGAGCTCGCGCGCAAGCTCGTCCACCGCGCTCTCGACGCCGAAGTTCGAGATCGGCGCGCCGGGTGCCCGGTAGGCCGCGACCTTGGGACGGTTGGTCACGACGTCGTAGCCGGTGATGCGCACGTCCTGGAGGTCGTATACCGCGAACGCGGTCATGCAGCCGGGGCCGACGGGCGAACCCGCATAGGCGCCGGCCTGGAACTTCAGCACGGCATCGCCGGCGACGATGGTGCCGTCGCGCTTGGCGCCGACCTTGACCCAGACGGTGCCGCCCGATGTCGGGCCGGAGCCGCGGAACACCTCTTCGCGGGTCATCGCCATCTTGACCGGCCGCCCTGATTTCCGCGACAGCACGACCGCAAGCGGCTCCAGATAGACCAGCGTCTTGCCGCCGAAGCCGCCGCCGATCTCGAGCGGCGTCACGCGGATTTCGGAAATGTCGATGCCGAGCAGCTTCGCCACATAGGCGCGGACCATGAACTGTCCCTGGCTGGAGCAGTAGATCTGCACCTGCCCGTCCGCGGCATATTGCGCCACGCAGGCATGCGGCTCGATGTAACCCTGATGGACCGGCGCGGTCTTGTATTTGCGCTCGATGACGATGTCCGCCTTCCCGAACGCCGCATCTACGTCGCCCAGCTCGAAGACCATGCGCTTGGCGACATTCGACGGCGTTGCGGGCTTCGGATCGACGCCGGAGGTGAACATGTCGTCGTGGAGGATGGGCGCGCCCTCGACCATCGCGTCCTCGACGTCGATGACATGCGGCAGCACCTCGTAATCCACCTCGATGGCCGCGAGCGCGGCATCGGCGGCGGCAGCACTGGTCGCTGCGACGGCGGCAACGGCGTGGCCGTCATAGAGCGCCTTGTCGCGCGCCATCGTGTTGCCGGACATGTCCTTGAAGTCCGCCGGGCCTTCGCCCACAAAGGCTTCCTCGCTGGTGATCTCCGGCATGTCGGCCGCGGTCATCACCGCCTTGACGCCCGGGATCGCCTCGGCCTTCGACGTGTCGATGGACCGGATGCGGGCATGGGCGTGCGGGCTGCGCAGCACCTTGCCGACGAGCTGGCCGGGAAGCTGGAAATCAGCCCCGAACTGGGCGCGGCCGGTAACCTTGTCCACGCCGTCCGGGCGGATCGGCCTCGTGCCGACGACCTTGAGATCGGGGGTTCCGTCAGGTGCCATGTCAGGATGCTCCTCGCATGTCGGCGGCCGTGTCGAGCACGGCGCGGATGATCTTGTCGTAGCCGGTGCAGCGGCAGAGGTTGCCGGCGAGCCAGTAGCGTGCCTCCTCCTCCGTCGGGTCCGGGTTGCGATCCAGGAGAGCCTTGGATGCGACGAGGAAGCCCGGCGTGCAGATGCCGCATTGGAGCGCGGCATATTCGAGGAACTTCTGCTGCAGCGGGTGCAGCTGGTCCCCGTCGGCCATGCCCTCGATGGTCTGGATGGAGTGGCCCTCGGCCTCGACGCCCAGCATCAGGCAGGAGCATACGAGCCTGTCGTCGACCGTGATCGAGCAGGCGCCGCAGTCGCCCGTGGCGCAACCTTCCTTGGTGCCGGTCAGGTGGAGCTCGTCGCGGAGCACGTCGAGCATGGTCTGCTCCGTGTTGCAGAGAAACTCGACCGGCTCGCCGTTGATCGTGGTGGAAATGTGATGTTTCGCCATGGTTTCGGCTCAGGCTCCCGCGCGCTTGAAGGCAGTGGCGGCCGCGCGGCGCGCCAGCACGCCTGCGACCTTGGTGCGGTATTCGATGGTGCCCCGCTTGTCGTCGATCGGCTTGCAGGCGGCCCGTGCAGCAGCGTCGAGCGCGGCGAGCGCCGCATCGTCGAGCCTGCTGCCGACCAGCGCCGTAGCCGCGTCGGGGACGATCAGCACGGTCGGCGCGACGGCGCCGAGCGACACTTTAGCCGCCGTGCAGGTGCCGCCTTCGTCGAGCGTCACGCAGACGCCGGCGCCGACTACGGCGATATCCATCTCCGTGCGCGGAATGAAGCGCAGATAGGCGTCGCCGTTGCGCGCCGGCTTCGGCGGCAGCTTGACCGCGATCACCATCTCGCCCTTGGCGAGCGATGTGTTGCCCGGGCCGGTGGGCACTTCCTCTACCGGAACTTCGCGCTCACCGTTCGGTCCGGCGATGACGACCGTGGCCCCCGCGGCGACCAGCGCCGGCACGGAATCCGCCGCCGGCGAAGCGTTGCAGAGATTGCCGACGAAGGAGGCCCGCCCCTGGATCTGCGTCGAACCGATCAACTCGACCGCCTCGACGACGCCCGGCCAGTCTTTCGACAGGCCGGCATGCTCGCCGGCCTCGGCGCCGGAAACGGACGCGCCGATCCGGTAGCCGCCGCCCTCGGTCGTAATCGTCCTGAGTTCGGGAATCCGCTTCGTATCGACGATCAGGTCCGGCTTCAGAATGCCGGAGCGCAACTGGACCAGGAGGTCAGTGCCTCCCGCCAGC
>JAJECZ010000175.1 GCA_022821735.1 Alphaproteobacteria bacterium
GCGAGCGGCCAGCGCGGCCGGGGCCGGAAGTCGAGGCCGTCGCACCCGCCGAGGCGCAGCCGCTCCAGCCCGGCCCAGGCGATCATGGCGGCATTGTCGGTGCAGAGGCGCGGCGGCGGGGCAACGAACTCCAGGCCATGCTCCGTCGCGACCCGCTCCAGACGCGCGCGGAGGCTGCGGTTGGCCGCCACGCCACCGGCGGTGACGAGCGTGCGGCCGGCCGGGCAGTCCCTGCGGAACATGGCGGCGGCATTGGCCGTCCGGTCGGCCAGCGTATCGGCGGCGGCGGCCTGGAAGGACGCCGCGAGATCGGCAATGTCCCGCTCGTCCGGTGCGGGCAGTGCTTCGACGGCGCGGCGGAGCGCGGTCTTGAGACCGGAAAAGGAGAAGCCGGCGCCCGGCCGCCCGGCGAGCGGGCGCGGCAGGCGGAATCGCGCCGGATCGCCCGTCTCCGCCGCCTTCTCGACCGCCGGCCCGCCGGGAAAGCCGAGCCCGAGCAGGCGGGCGGCCTTGTCGAACGCCTCGCCCAGCGCGTCGTCCTCGGTCTCGCCGTAGAGCCGGTAGCGGCCGACGCCTTCGACCGCCAGCAATTGCGTGTGCCCGCCGGAGACCAGAAGCAGCAGATAGGGGAAGTCGAGCCCGTCCGTGAGGCGCGCGGTCAGGGCATGCGCCTCGAGATGGTTTACCGCCAGGAACGGTCGGCCGCTCGCGAGCGCCATCGCCTTCGCCGCGGTCGCGCCCACCAGCAGCCCGCCGATCAGGCCGGGTCCGGCGGCCGCCGCGATGCCGTCGAGATCGGCGAATCCGAGGCCGGCCTCCGCCATCGTCTCCGCGACCAGCCGGTCGAGATGGTCGAGATGGGCGCGGGCCGCGATTTCGGGCACGACGCCGCCATAGGGTTCGTGCTCGCGGGTCTGCGACAACAGGCGCTCGGCGAGGATGCTCCGGTCGGCGTCCACCACGGCCGCCGCCGTCTCGTCGCAACTCGTCTCGATGCCCAGGACCCGCATGGCGGCAGGACGATACAGGCACACGGGGCCTGCGCAATGATGGATTGCGCCCGTCGGCGGGCGCGGCGACGGATTGCGCCCGGCCGCCGGAAGGGGTAACCCGCGGCATATGGCCAAGGTCCGTCTCGGCACGCGCGGCAGTCCGCTCGCTCTCAAGCAGGCGGAGCAGGCCGCAGCCGCATTGCGGGCGCGCGAGCCGGACCTCGATGTCGAGATCGTCGCGATCCGGACGACCGGCGACCGGATACGCGACCGCCGGCTGGCCGATATCGGCGGCAAGGGCCTGTTCGCGAAGGAAATCGAGGCGGCGCTGGCGGAAGGGCGGATCGATGCCGCCGTCCACTCCGTAAAGGACCTGGAGACGGTTTTGCCGGAAGGCTTCGTCCTGGCCGCCATGCTGGAGCGCGAGGACCCCCGGGACGGGCTGGCGGGCGGCGCGCGGTCGCTCGCCGAATTGCCGCGGGGCGCGCGCATCGGCACGGCCTCGCTCCGCCGGCAGGCGCAGATGCTGGCCCGGCGGCCCGATCTCGTGCCCGCGCTCATCCGCGGCAATGTCGGGACGCGGCTGGAACGCGTGCGGGCCGGGGAGTTCGACGCGACCTTCCTGGCGATGGCCGGGCTTGCGCGGCTCGGCATGGCGGAGCGGGCCGCGCCCCTCGCGCCTGAGGACATGCTGCCGGCGGCGGGCCAGGGCGCGGTCGGCATCGAGTGCCGCGCCGGGGATGGCGCCCTGCGCGAGCGTCTTGCCGCCATCGACCACGGGCCCACCTCCTGCTGCGTGACGGCCGAGCGCGCCCTGCTCGCGGCGCTCGACGGGTCCTGCCGGACGCCGATTGCCGCCCATGCGCGCCTCCAGGACGGCGAACTCGTGCTTCGGGGCCGGCTGCTGACGCCGGACGGCGTGGAGATGCGGGAGGTCTGCCGCTCGGGACCGGCCGGCGAGGCTGCGGCCATCGGGCTGGAAGCCGGGGAAGCGCTCCGCGCGGATGCGCCGCCGGGGGCGCTCGACGGGTGATCCGGGCCCTCGTCACCCGGCCGCTGCCGGATGCCGGCCGCACGGCCGATGCGCTGGCGGCGCGCGGCGTGACCGCGCTGGTGGAGCCGATGCTCAGGATCGAGTTCCTGCCACCGCCCGCCCTCGACCTTGGCGACGTACAGGCCCTGCTGTTCACCAGCGCGAACGGGGTACGCGCCTTCGCGGCGGCCTCGCCGGAGCGCGGCCTGCCGGCATTCGCGGCGGGAGACGCTACGGCGCGGGAAGCGCGCGCGGCGGGCTTCCTTCGGATCGAGAGCGCGGCCGGCGGCGCCCGCGAGCTGGCGGGACTGGTGGCGGCGCGCTGCGCTCCCCCGGCGAGGCCCCTGCTCCATGCCTCGGGCGAGGCCGTTGCGGGGAACCTGGCCGGCAGTCTTGCGGAGGCGGGGTTCGTCGTACGGCGCGAGGTGCTTTACCGCGCCCTTGCCGTGGAGGCATTCAGCCCGGCGCTCGTCCGGGAATTGGCGGCCGCGCGCCTCCCCCTCGCCCTGTTTTTCTCTCCCCGGACGGCGGCGGTCTTTGCTAAATTGGCGCGGCGGAGCGGCGTCGAGGAGTCCTGCTGTTCCGTTCATGCCTGCGTCCTCAGCGAGGCCGTGGGCCGGGCTCTGGAAGGCGTTGCCTGGCGCGAGGTCCGCGTTGCCGGCCGGCCGGATCACGAGGCGATGATGGCGGAAGTGGACCGTATCCTGGAAACGCCCGGTGTCGCCGGCGAAGGACGCCAATGACGGATCGACCGGGAGACGGTGCTGCCCTTGAGGCGGAACCGATAGAAGTCGAGGCGGTCGCCGAGGGCGAACCGGCCGCCGACCCGGAGACGAGAGCGGCCACCCGCCGGCGCCGGCGCGGATGGTTGTTCCTGCTGCTCTGGCTGCTGCCGGTCGTCCTCATCGCGGCGCTCGGCTATCTGGTCGCCGCCCAGCCGGAGCGCCTTGCCGCCTTCCTCGCCGGCCAGCCGCCCGACATGGCGACGACGGACGATATACAGCGCTTGACCGAACGGTTGCTGAAAGCGGAGGTCGAATCGGCTGACCGGGCGCATCTGGACGCCCACTCGGCGGCGATAACGGGCAACCGGGAGACTATCGCAACGGTGGCCGGCGAAGCCGCCGCCTTGCGCGAAACCCTGGAGGCATTCGAAAGGCGGCTCGACGCTCGGCTGGAGTCGCTGGAAGCGCGGGTCGCGGCTCTCGAACAGGCGGAGCCGGCTGTCGATCCAGCGGTCGCGGCGGAGATTGCCGGTCTCAAAGAAGGGCTCGCGGCATTGGAGGCGCGGCCGGTGGGCGGCGACCCGGTGCGACCGGCTGCGGATGCGGCGCTGGCGCCCCTGAAGGCGGCGGTTGCGGCATTGGAAACGCGGCTGGAGGGGCTTGAGGCAGACGGCCCGGCCGACAGTCTGGAAGCGCAGGTGACGGCTGCGGACCGTGCGGCGGTCGAAGCCGGCGCCGCAGCGGACAGGGCGCTCGCGGAACTCGCCGTGCTTCGCGACACGGTCGCGGGTCTGGCACGCGCGGGCGAGGCCGGCGGGTCGGCGAAGCTGGCGGTGGCCCGCCTCCGGTTTGCGGTCGATTCGGGCGCTCCGTTCGGGGAGGAGCTGGAGGCGCTTCAGGCGGCCGGCGGCCCCGGCTTCGGCTCGTGGACGGCGCATGCCGAACAGGGGCTGCCGACGGCGGACGCGCTGGCGCGGCGATTCAAGGAGCTGGCGCGCGCCCGTACCCTGCGGCCCGAAGGGGCCACCGGCACACCGTGGCTCGACGGCGTTATCGGGCGGCTTTCCGAGGTCGTGAGTGTCCGCAAGGTCTCCAAGGACCTGCCGGGCGACGACCCCGACGCAGCTCTCGGACGGGCGGAAGCGCATATCGAGGAAGGCAATCTGGCTGGCGCGGTCGCGGAGCTCGACGGTGATCTCCCGCCGCCTTTCGACGGCTGGCTCCTCGTCGCCCGGGACCGGCTGGCCGCCGATGCGGACCTGGGGGCGCTTACCGCCAAGGACGGCAGATGATCCGCCTGCTATGGACGCTGTTCAAGATCGGGCTCGTCGTGGCTGCGGCCGTCCTGCTGGCGCAAATGCCGGGCGACACTACGCTTCGGCTCGAGGAATTCGGACTGGTCGTTGAGGCCCGGACAGGAGCGATTTTGGTGGCGCTCCTCTTTTTCGGCCTGCTGGCTGCTTTCGCATACCGGTTCTGGCTCGCGCTCCGCCGCGCGCCGCAGGCGATGCGCTTCGGGCGGGCCGGGCGGCGGCGCGAGCGGGGATACCGGGCATTGAGCCTCGGCATGGTGGCCGTCGCGGCCGGCGCCGCCGACGAAGCCAAACGCCGGGCCCGCGAGGCCGACCGGCTGCTCGACGGGGCGCCGCTGACCCTGCTGCTTGCCGCCCAGGCGGCGCAGCTCGACGGCGACGACAGCGCGGCCCAACGATTTTTCCAGGCAATGGTGGACGAACCGGAAACCAGCCTGCTGGGTTTGCGGGGCCTGATGGCGCAGGCCGATCGGGCCGGCGACCGCGAAGAGGCGCTTGCAATTGCAGCGCGTGCGCAGAAGGCGCGGCCGGGCACGCCCTGGGTCCTGGAGGCGCTGTTCGACCTCCGGACGGCGAACGGCGACTGGGACGGTGCGTCGGCGGCGCTGGAGGCGCTGGCCGGCAGGAAACTCGTCCGGGGAGAAGACCTGAGGCGCAGGCGCTCCGTTGTTGCCGTGGAAAGGTCCCGTCTCGCCGAGGAGCGCGGAGACAGTGCCGCAGCTTTGAACCACGCCCGCTCCGCCTGGAAACTCGATGCCGCCTTTCCTGCGGCGGCGGCCCAACTGGCGCGTCTGGAGGGCGCCGCCGGTCATGGGAGCCGGGCGGAGAAAATCCTGCGCGACGTCTGGACGAAGGCTCCCCACCCGATGCTGGCTGAAGCATTGGAGGGGCTGTGGAGCCGCCTGACGCCGGCCGTGCGGTTTACTCAGGGCCAGCGCCTGTTGAAGGGCGATTCCGGGCGGCCCGAGACACGCTCGTTGCTGGCAGATCTGGCGCTGGCCGCCGCACAGCAGGCGGAAGCCCGCAAGCTGGTTGAGCCGCTTGCCGGCGAGGGGGCGTCCGCGCGCATCTGTCGCCAGATGGCGAGCATCGCGCTCGGAGAAGGCGACACGGAAGGTGCTCGGAACTGGTTGGCAAGGGCAAGACAGGCGCCCGGAGACCCGGCCTGGTTCTGCCGGGCGTGCAGTGCCATGTCGCCTGAATGGAGTGGCACCTGTCCCCATTGCGGAGTTTTCGATAGTCTGGAATGGCGGCCGCCGACCCCGCCGGCGCCCGGACAGGCAGCTGCGATTGCGGCTATCGAACAGGAACTCGAGACGGAAAATGTATCAGCCGTTGCGGCTCCGTCGCGGACGGACGCAGCCAG
>JAJECZ010000251.1 GCA_022821735.1 Alphaproteobacteria bacterium
GAGAGCGCCCGCTCGATCTCCTGCTCGCCAAGCCTGAAACTCTCCGGCGACCAGTCGTCGAACTTCTCCGAGAGCGCCCGCACCGCCTCGTCGCCCCGCGCGCTTATGTCCTCCAGGATCGCCTCGACGGCCGCGCGCACCTTCGCATCCGCCTCCGCGCGCTCGGCCGCCGTCCGGCCCCGCTTCAGATATTCCGCCATCCCGCTGCCCCCGCGTTCCGCCGCCGGCTCAAGGCATGGCATTTCCGCTCCCGCCAATCAAGGCAAAGGGGCGATAAGGGCGGCATCTGGGCTCGCAAACCGGAGCGAGGCGGGTCCGCCTTTCGCTATCCCGGCGGACATGTCTCCCCACCGCCGCGCCGGACCAGCGGGCGGCCTTCGCCGTCGAGGAAGCAGTTGCCGGACCAGTGCCCCGGACGGCGTTCTCCGTCCCCGGTGACATAGACCCCCGGCTGCCCGTCCGCCGAGCCGTCGCGATATTCGTATTCGAGGCTGTTGCCGCTGGCGTAGCGGCTCACCCACCGGCCGTGCTTCCTGCCGTTCGCATAGGAGCCCTCATCGACCCTGCCGTTGGCGTAGCGGTCCACCCATCGGCCCTGCCTGCTGCCGTTCAGGTAATGGCCCTGTTCGAGCCTGCCGCCGGCGTAGCGGGCGACCCACAGGCCCTGCATCCTGCCGCCGCCGAACGCGCCGAAGAGCTCGGCGGACCCGCCCGTCCACGTTGCCGCCAGCACGCCCCGCCCGTCGGCAAAGCCGGCCTGGCACGCGCCCGACCAGGACCAGCTTACCCCGGGATTGTAGTAGTCGTACCAGAAGCGGCAGCCCGGCCGGTCGGCGAGTTCCTGCCAGCAGGCGGTGCCGGGGCTCATGGCCACGCATTTCGGCGCGAGATCGGCGGCCGGGTCCCGGGGAGCGGGCGGGACGAGCCGCGAGGCGTGAACGAAGGCCGCGCCGCCGCCGGGAGCCTCGATCCTGAGCCACGCCCCGGCCTCGCCCGTCACCCGCACCTCCCGGCCGGCTTCCAGCATCCCGGTCCTGGCGTGGCCGGGTCCGGGTCCGCTGCGGATATCGGTCCGCATCCGCGCCTGCATCGCCCGGTCGACCGGCGCGACGGCCGGCCCGCCGCTGTCCTCCCCGGCCTTTGCCGCCACCGTGCAGCCGAAGCGGGTGAAAGCCTCGATGCGCGCCGGGCCCCGGCCGTCGCACTTGCGGGCCTGGCGGCGGAAATGGGCGGCGCAGCTCTCGGCCTGCCATTCGAAGACCGGCAGGCAGCGGGCGTATTCCCGGTTCCCGGCGTCGCTCTCGAAGCCCGTGTTCAGACGGCACAGCGCGATCCTGCCCTCGACCGCGCTCCGGCAGACCCGGCGGCTCTCCGACACCTCCGCATAGAAGGCCCCGCCGATATCCCCGAGTTTCGGCTTCAGCTCCTTCCCGTCGGCCGCAGCGGGCGGGACCAGAAGGAGCGCAAGGCAGGCCGTCCAGAAACGCGGCATGGCGTGTCCTCCGTCCGGAAGGGTCCGACGCGCCGGGCGAGCCGGAACCCTAGCGGCATCGGCTTCCCCGATACAGGGCGCCGGCGCGCAATATGGACGCGCCATGACAGCGGGGAGAAATCCGGGCTAGGCTCGCGCCATGCGATACGATCCGAAGACCTTCCGCGGCCTCACCTTCCACGACGCGCTGCCCGGCTTCCGCGACGGCAGCGATTCGCCGCGCGCCTACCTGGAACGCTGCCTTGAAACCGTCGAGGCGCGGGAGCCGGCGGTGCAGGCTCTGGTCGCGACCGACATCGAGGGCGCGCGCGAGGCGGCGGATGCGAGCGCTGCACGCTGGCGGGCGGGCCGGGCGCTCTCGCCCGTTGACGGGATGCCGGTCGGCATCAAGGACCTGCTGGAAACGCGCACCATGCCGACCCGGATGGGCTGCGAAGCCTACCGGGGCAATTTCCCGAAGCGCGACAATGCGGCGGTGGCGGCCTTGCGCGAGGCCGGCGCGGTCGTGCTCGCCAAGACCGTGACCTCGGAACTCGGCGGCGCGCATCCGGGCCCGACGACCAACCCCTTCGACCCGGCGCGGACCCCCGGCGGCTCCTCCTCGGGCTCGGCGGCGGCGGTGGCGGCAGGGATGCTGCCGGCCGCCATCGGCAGCCAGGTGGGCGGCTCCATCGTCCGCCCGGCGGGCTATTGCGGCAATGTCGCGCTGAAGCCGAGCAAGGGCGCGATCAACCGGGGCGAGCGCCAGGCGAGCAGCCAGAGCGTCAACGGCGTCCACGCCAATTCCATAGAGGACATGTGGCGGATGGCAGCCGAGATCGCGAAGCGCGCCGGCGGCGACCCCGGCCATCGCGGCCTCGCCGGCCCGTCCGACCCGCCGCCGCCCGAAAAACCGCGCCGCCTGCTGGCCGTCGAGGGCGCGGGCTGGCCCATGCTCGACGATGCGGCCAAAGAGGCGTTCGACCGCCTGCTGGAAGCCGTGGCGGCGGCGGGCGTGACGGTGCTCCGACCGCAGGATGACCCGGCGCTGACGGCGCTCGACACGGCACTCATGGAGGCTTCCGCGATCTGCTACGCCGTCATCGGCTGGGAGAATCGCTGGCTGCACCGGGCGCTCGCCGATATGGGCCCCGACGCGATAAGCTTCCGCGCCCGCCAGTCTCTCGAAGCCGCCGAGGCGATGAGCGTGGCGGACTACCATGCCGCGCTCGACGGGCGCGAAGCGGCGCAGGCGGCGTGGGCCCGCGCGCTGGAAGTGGTGGACGGCGCGCTGATGCTGAGCTGCCCGGGCCCGGCGCATGTGTGGGCGGGCGACAGGCCGGGCGAGCCGCCGCTGGCCAGACCCACCGGCGATGCGGTGTTCAACACGCCGGCCTCGATCCTGTTCGCCCCGGCCGTCTCGATGCCGCTGATGGCGGTCGGCGGCCTGCCGGTCGGCGTGCAGGTCATGGGGGCCTTCGGCGCGGACGCGCGCATGGCCGGCTTCGCCCGCTGGATGCTGGAGGCGGTCGAGCCGGTCGTAATCGGCTAGACTGGGGGAGCAACGGAGGGAGACGGCGCCATGATCCCGTTGATCGACCTGTCCCGGAGCCGCGAAGAGGTGGCCGGAGCGCTCGCGGACACGCTGGAGCATGTGGGCTTCTTCATCGTCGTGAACCATGGCGTGCCGCAGGAGAAGATCGCCGCCATGTTCGCGGAGGCCGAGCGCTTCCACGCCCAGCCGGACGAAGCCAAGCACGCCGTGCTGATGAACGAGCACAATAACGGCTACATGGCAATGGCGCGCTACAATGTGCGCACC
>JAJECZ010000432.1 GCA_022821735.1 Alphaproteobacteria bacterium
CCGAATGCGAGCGACGCGCCGCCGAGCGCAAACGCGACCGGAAAGCCGGTGAACAACAGGCACCCCAGCCCGATGAACATGTAGATCGCGATGTATTCCTGGAGGTGCCAGTAGATTTCCTGCCACATGGTTCAGCGGTCCTCCGCCTGCGCGCCGCCCGAAGCGATCACGACCCGTTCGGTCATCGGTTCCTGCACTGTGAGCAGGGGGACATTCAGGCCCGGAGGACCGAACAGATAGGCGGTCTTGCGCAGCCAGACGCTGATGCCGGCAAGCAGGGCGAAGACGAAGCCGAGGAACAGGATGCCCTTGATGATCCAGCGGTTGCTGAGACCGACCAGGGAATAGGAAATCTCGTTCTGGATATAGGACTTGTAGGCGAAATCCCAGGAGAACCAGATCAGCACGCAGCAATAGGGGATCATCGCGATTGTGACGCCGATCCACTCGATCCACGCCTGCTTGCGGATCGGCAGGCGCTCGCGAATTACGTCCACCCGGACATGGCTGTTTGCCACATAGCCGTAGCCGAGCGCGGAGGCGAACAGCGCGGTGTGGAAATGCCACTCCCACTCCTGGAGCACGGTCGACTCCAGCTGGTCGCCCAGCGTCTCGATGATCCATATCTGGAACGTGGTGAACTTGCGTGTCACGACATCCCACATCGTCACGATGATCAACGGGATGATGGCGATTGAGCCCAGCTTGCCGACAAAGGACACGATCTTGTTCAGCCGGTCGCTGATCTGCACGAGCTTTTCCATCGGATTCGCCCGCAACCTCCCTGGAAATCCCCGAATGCCGAAACCGGCTGCCGGGCAACCTGCCGGAACGGGGGCCGACAGGCAAGAGAAACCGCCGGGGCGGGTTCAGCCCCGCCCCGGCGGCAAGTCGGCCCTTTGCAGGACCGGTTAGCTACTCGGCTCGACGGTCAGTCGAGATAGCCGTGCTCCTTCCAGATCGCGTATTTGTCGCGGAAGGCCTGGTAGGAAGCATGGAACTTGGCGAAGATCGGGTCGGCTGCGTTCTCCTCAGCCACGACCTCGTCCCAGGCCTTGGAGAGCTTGGCAAGATCGTCGTCGCTCCAGCGCACGCTCTCGACGCCCTTTTCCTTCAGCTTCAGCATCGCCTCGAACTGGAAGGCCTCGGAGCGAACGAACGACCAGGTGATCGACGCATCGCACGCATGGCGGATGATCGCCTGATGCTGGCCCGACAGACCTTCGAACGCCGACTTCTTCATCAGCAGCTCGCCGATGGAGGACTGCTGATGCCAGCCCGGGAAATAGTTGAACTTGGCGATCTGGTAGAAGCCGAGGTCGAGGTCGATCGACGGCATGGAGAACTCGGTCGCGTCGATGACACCGCGCTCAAGCGCGGGATAGATGTCCGCACCCGCCAGGAGCTGGGTGGAGACGCCGAGCTTGGTCATCACCTTCGCGCCCAGACCGAAGAAGCGCATCTTCTTGCCCTTCAGGTCGTCGATCGAGTTCAGCCTGGAGCGGAACCAGCCGGAGGTCTCCGGGGCGATCGCCGCGCAGTGCAGGCCGATCAGGTCGTGCTTGGCGTAGAGCTCGTTGTAGAGCTCGTCCCCGCCGCCGTAACCCATCCAGGCCAGCAGTTCGCCGGCGCGCGGCCCGAACGGCACGGCGGTGAAGAATGACAGCGCGGGATACTTGCCGGTGTGGTAGCCGGCGGTGCCCCACATGGCGTCGACGGAACCCGCCTCGACGGCGTCGAAGCCCTGGAGCGTCGGCACGAGCGCGCCCGGCTCGTAGAACTTGATGGTCAGGTCGCCACCGGACATGTCCTTGACGATGTCCTCGTAGCGCGCCGCGACCTCGCCGATGATCGAGAGCTTGGACCCGAAGGCGCTCTGCATTTTCCAGCGCACCTTCTGCGCTTCGGCGTCACCTGCGGCGCCCAGCGCGACCGCGCCCACAAGGCCGACTGCGGCTGCTGTAACGAATTTTTTGAACAACTGTGTTACCTCCCTGGTACCAGTGAACACGCCCGCACATGTCCGTACTAGTGCGCAGCGTACCTTGAATAACAGAAAAATTTTCCGCGCGCGACTCTTCCCGCCGCTTTCCAACCGGGCCGAAACGACGCGCCCCGGCCTTCAGGCTGCCGCCCGCTCAGACCCGCTCCGCGACGTAAGTGCCGGGGGCGTCGGCGAGGGCGGGCAGCGGACCTTCGCCGGGGGTGCGCGCCGGCACCTTGCTTCCGGCCGACCGCCCGACCCACGCGGCCCAGTCCGGCCACCAGGAGCCCGGTTTCTCCGCCGCGCGCTCCAGCCAAGCCTCTTTGTCCTTCAGCATCTGCCGGTAGGTCCAGTGACTGTATTTGCCGGCAGCCGGCGGATTGACGATGCCGGCGATATGGCCGGACGCCGCCAGCACGAAGCGCACCGGCCCGCCATAGTGCTTCGCTCCCCGGTAGACGCCGGGCCAAGGCGCGATATGGTCCTCGCGCGTGCCGACGACGTAAGTCCGGGTCTTTACCGCCGAAAGGTCGAGCCGCTCGCCCGCGATCCCCAGCGCGCCCGGCTCCGCCAGCGCGTTGTCCATGTACATGCGGCGCAGGTAGAAGCTGTGCATGCGCTTCGGCATCCGCGTCGAATCGGCGTTCCAGAACAGAAGGTCGAACGGCACCGGGTCGCGGCCCAACAGGTAGTTGTTGATGACGAACGACCAGATCAGGTCGTTGGCGCGAAGCATGTTGAAGGTGGTCGCCATGTCGGCGCCTTCCAGCAC
>JAJECZ010000423.1 GCA_022821735.1 Alphaproteobacteria bacterium
CGCCTGTCGTCCAGGCCATCGATATCGTAGAGGCCGCTGCCCCCGACGATCCCGATGACCGGGCGCGCGGTCAATGCAGGTCGCTCCAGACCTTCCGCTTCAGCGCGTAGAGCAGGCCGGTCAGCACCAGCAGGAAGATGACCACCTTGACGCCCAGCCGGTGGCGGTCCTCGAGCTGCGGCTCTGCGGCGAACATGAGGAAGTGCGAAACATCGACCGCCATCTGCTCGACGGTGGCGGGCGTCCCGTCCGCATATTCGACCAGATCGTCGAAGAGCGGCGGCGGCATGGAAATACGGTGGCCGGAGAAATACATGTTGTAGCTCTGGGTCTCGCCCATCTCCATGCCCTCGGGCGGGTCCGCATAGCCCGTCAGCACGGCGGCGATATAGTCCGGCCCGGCGGCCTGGTTCTTGGCGATCAGGCTGAGGTCGGGCGGCAGTGCGCCGCCATTGGCGGCCTTCGCGGCATTGTCGTTCGGGAAGGGCGACACGAACCGGTCCGAGAGCTTGCCGGGACGCTCGAACATCTCGCCTTCCGAGTCCGGCCCGTCGACGACGAAGGCGTTCGCAGCCTCGGCCTTGGCCGCGGCTTCGGAAAGGCCGATCTGCGTGAGGTTGCGATAGAACATCAGGCGCATGCCGTGGCAGGCGGCGCAAACCTCGCGATAGACCTGGTAGCCCCGCTGGAGGGCGGCGCGGTCGAAACTGCCGAAAATGCCGTTGAAGCTCCACTCCCGCTCCGGCGGCTGCGGACCTGCCCCGGCCGCCGAAGCGGCGCCGGGCAGGACGGCGAGTCCGAGGGCGGCGGCGAGCGCGGCGCCGATCAGCCTGTTGCGCATCACGCTCTCTCCATCGCGCCGGCGCCGCCGCCACCGGCCGGGGGCGATGAGCCTCCACCGAGCACCGGTTCCCCGATACTGAGCGGCAGGGGCCGCGGCCGTTCGAACACGGAGAGCAGCGGCAGGATCACGAAGAAGTGGGCGAAATAGTAGATCGTCGCGAGGCGCCCGATATGGATGTACCAGCCTTCGGCCGGCTGCGACCCGATATAGCCGAGTACCAGGCAGTCGAGCACCAGCAGCCAGAAGACCTGCTTGTAGATCGGGCGGAAGCGGGCGCTGCGCACCGGAGAACGGTCCAGCCAGGGCAGGATGAACAGCACCGCGATTGCGGCGAACATGGCGACGACGCCGAGCAGCTTGTCGGGAATGGCGCGCAGGATCGCGAAGAAGGGCAGGAAATACCATTCCGGCACGATATGCGGCGGCGTGACCAGCGGGTTCGCCGGCACATAGTTGTCCGGATGGCCCAGATAGTCGGGCGCGAAGAACACGAACAGGCAGAAGATCGTCAGGAACAGCCCGAGCCCGAACATGTCCTTGATCGTGTAGTAGGGGTGGAAGGGGATGCTGTCCTGCTTGCCGCGAAGCTCGATGCCGAGCGGGTTGTTCGAGCCGTGCGTGTGCAGCGCCACCACATGCAGCACCACCACGCCGACAATCACGAAGGGCAGCAGGTAATGCAGCGAGTAGAACCGGTTGAGCGTCGCGTTATCGACCGCGAAGCCGCCCCAGAGCCAGCTCACGATATGCTCGCCGACCAGCGGGATCGCCGAGAACAGGTTGGTGATGACCGTGGCGCCCCAGAAGCTCATCTGGCCCCAGGGCAGCACATAGCCCATGAAGGCCGTCGCCATCATCAGCAGCAGGATGACGACGCCGAGAATCCAGAGGATTTCCCGCGGCGACTTGTAGGAGCCGTAATAGAGCCCGCGGAAGATGTGGATATAGACGAGGATGAAGAAGAACGAGGCGCCGTTCATGTGGATGAACTGGATCAGCCATCCGAACGGCACGTCCCGGCGGATGCGCTCCACGCTGTCGAACGCATGGTCCACATGCGGCGTGTAGTGCATCGCCAGCATGATGCCGGTGAGGATCATCACGATCAGCATGAAGCCGGCGAGCGAGCCGAAATTCCACCAGTAGTTCAGGTTCTTCGGCGTCGGATACTCATGCATCTCGTGGTGCATGAAGGTGAAGACCGGCAGCCGGTAGTCGATCCAGCGGACGATGGGGTTCTCGAACTTGGGCGCAGCCATCGCACTCAACCGATCAGGATGCGGGTGTCGTCGAGGAAGCGGTAAGGCGGCACCGGCAGGTTCTCCGGCGCCGGCCCCTTGCGGATGCGCCCGGAGGTGTCGTAGTGCGACCCGTGGCAGGGGCAGAACCAGCCGCCGTATTCGCCCTTTTCGTCGGTGTCCTTCTGGCCGAGCGGGATGCAGCCGAGATGGGTGCACACGCCCACCAGGATCAGCCATTCGGCCTTCTGCACCCTGTCCGTGTCGGCCATCGGGTCGGGCAGGCTGTCCAGCGGCGTGTCCTCGGCGTCCCTAATCTCGGCCTCGGTGCGCCGGCGCACGAATACGGGCTTCTTCTGCCAGACTACGGTGATCGACTGGCCGGGCTCGATGGCTTCCAGATCGACTTCGGTGGTGGAGAGCGCAAGCACGTCGGCCGCGGGATTCATGTTGTCGATCAACGCCCAGCCGGCCGCGGCCGCGCCCACCGCGCCCATGCCGCCCGCCGCATATTCCAGAAAGTCGCGGCGCGTGACGCCGTCGCCGCCCGCCCCGTCCGCCGTTGCCGCCATGTCCAAAAAAACTCCCCGCGCCTATGGACAGCGGGCGCTCGCCGCATAGCCCATTCGAGTATGTCTTGCGCCCCCCGCGCCGCTATGCGACCCGATGCCGCGTAAATGGCCTTGCCCGCGCATAATCGTTCATTTGCAGGCAGATATGCCCCACATTGGAAGGCAGCTTTGCCGGACGGGAGGTTCACGGGTGACGGACGCAACCGGGACACGCCGGACAAGGGCGCGACTCTGGTTCGAGGAGCTCCGCGACGCCTTCTGCACCGCCTTCGAGGTGCTGGAGCCCGGCGGCGCGGGGTTCGAACGCCGGGCCTGGGAGCGGCCGGGCGGCGGCGGCGGTGTCATGTCCGTGATGAAGGGCGAGGTGTTCGAGAAGGTCGGCGTCAATGTCTCGACCGTGCACGGCGCCTTCCCGGAGGAGTTCCGGGCGCAGATTCCCGGCGCAGCGGAGGACCCGCGCTTCTGGGCCTCCGGCATCTCTCTGGTCGCGCACATGGCCTCTCCCTTCGTGCCGGCAATGCACATGAACACCCGCCATATCGAGACGACGAAGGCCTGGTTCGGCGGCGGTGCGGACCTCACGCCCATGTTCCCCGAGCGCGCGGCGGCGGAGGGGCAAGCCTTCCACAAGGCTCTCGAAGACGCCTGCAACCGCCACGACGCCGGCTATTACCCGCGCTTCAAGGCTTGGTGCGACGAGTATTTTCACCTGCCCCACCGGAACGAGCCGCGCGGACTCGGCGGCATCTTCTTCGACAATCTGGCGAGCGGCGACTGGGAGGCGGATTTCGCCTTCGTGCAGGAAGTCGGGCGCGCCGTGCTGGAGGTCTATCCCCGGATCGTCGGCATGCGGATGAGCGAGCCCTGGACCGAGGACGACCGCATGCACCAGCTCCGCCGGCGCGGGCGCTATGTGGAGTTCAACCTGCTCCATGACCGGGGCACCCGCTTCGGCCTGATGACCGGCGGCAATATCGACGCCGTGCTGATGTCGCTCCCGCCGCTCGCCGCCTGGGACTGAGCAGGATCGAGGCCGTTCAGGCGGCCGCCGCGCGGCCGTGACGCGGGCCGTGACCTTGGTGAGAAATCCGGGATAAGATTTGGCCGGTCGAAATTCCGCGCGCGTTCCTGTCCCACGCGGCTGACGAAAAGGGAGACCACCATGCTGAAACGTATCGCGACCGTGCTCACCGCCTGCCTCGCAGGGGCCCTGGCAGCGACGCCTTCGGGGGCCGAGACGGTTCTCAAGATTTCCAGCTGGGCCCCGCCGACCCACCCCATGAACTCGGTCGTGTGGCCGACATGGGGGAAATGGGTCAGCGAGGCGACGGAAGGCCGGGTGACAACCAAGATCGAATACAAGCTGGCGTCGCCGCTCAACCAGTTCGCGTTGGTGCGCGACGGCATTGCGGACGCCGCCTGGATCTTCCACGGCTACAATACGCGCTATGTGGCCTCGCAGGTCGTCGAGATGCCGGACCTCGGCACCAGCGCCGAGGCCGCCAGCGTCGCCTACTGGAAGGTACACGAGAAATACCTCCACAAGGCCAACGAACACCGCGGCACCGTGCTGATCGGGCTGATGTCGCACGGCCCGGCGGTCATCCAGACCAAGAAGCCCCTGACGGCGCTTTCGGACCTTGAGGGCATGAAGATCCGGGTCCCTGGCGGCGTCGGCAGCCTGGCCGGCAAGGCTCTCGGCGTCACGGCGGTGAAGTTGCCCGCGCCCAAGGTCTACGAGGCTCTGTCGTCCGGCGTCGCAGACGGCATCTGCATGCCGATAGAGACCCAGAAATCCTTCCGCCTGAAAGAAGTTGTCCCGCATGTGACGATAATGCCGGGCGGACTCTATTACGGCAGCTTCGCGCTGCTCATGAGCCCCGCCGCGCTGGAAGGGATGTCCGAGGCCGACCGGAAGGCGGTGATGAGCGTTTCGGGCCTCAAGCTGTCGCAGTTCGCCGGCACCCAGTGGGATGCCGCCGACGAGGCCGGCCTGGCGGCGGCGAAGGAGGCGGGCACCACGATCCAAGAAGCGAGCCCGGCCATGAAGGAGGACTATCTCGCCCTCATGAAGCCGGTGGAAGAAGCCTGGATCGAGCGTGCGAGCGGGGACGGCTACGACGCCCGAGCCGCGCTCGCGGACCTCCGCCGGATCGCCCGCGAATATGACAAGGCGCGGTGAGCGAAACGGACCGTCCTGACGGAACGCCTCCTTCGGGACGGCGCGGCCGCAATCGGCTGATCGCCGTTCCGGAAGGGGCGTCCGCGCTCGTGCTGTTCGCGTTGATGGCGATGACCTGCATCGACGTCATCGGGCGCGAACTCTTCGGGACTCCTCTCGACGGCGCGACCGAGCTGACGCAACTCATGCTGGGCGTCATCGTGTTCGCAATCCTTCCCTCGGTG
Source organism: Alphaproteobacteria bacterium (assembly GCA_022821735.1). GTDB lineage: Bacteria > Pseudomonadota > Alphaproteobacteria > Bin95 > Bin95 > Bin95. The sequence goes on from JAJECZ010000423.1 coordinate 5,061, forward strand.
TGCCTTCGCGAGGAGCATGTCTCCGTCGATCTCATCGATCTCTGGTTCCCCGGGCGGCTGGTCCCGCTGCGCCAGGCCGTGCTGAACGCGGTCATGGCGGTCGCGCTCGGCTTCGTGGCCTGGCGGGTCTGGATCATCGCCGGCCTGACTGCCGATTACGGCGACGCGACCGAGTTTCTCGAAATCAGGCTGGCGCCGATCAACTACTTCATCGCCGTGCTCAGCGGCTGCGGCGCGGCGGCGTTTGTCGTCAACACCGC
>JAJECZ010000117.1 GCA_022821735.1 Alphaproteobacteria bacterium
TTCGGAGGCCAGCGCTCTATCCACTGAGCTACGGGCGCCGCGCGGGTGATCCCCAGGAAGCCGCGAACATAGCGGGAAGCGGGAAACGAAGCAATTTGGGCGCCCCGGCAGCGATGTCCGGTTTCCGGTGACGCGCCCGGCGCAAGACTGCTAACAACGAGGCGCTGCCCCGAAACCGGAGGAGGGAAGGATGGCAACGCAGGAAGGGCGGATCCCGGTAAGCCACATCGGGAGCCTGGTGAGACCGCCGGCGCTGATCGAGTTCCTGGAAAAGGAGCAGCGGGGCGAGCCCTACGACCGCGATGCCTATGACGCCTGTCTGACCGAATCCGTCGCCGAGGCGGTGCGGCTCCAGGCCGAGGCGGGGATCGACATCGTGAGCGACGGCGAGTACGGCAAGTCGATCAACTGGGCGTTCTACGTCCAGAACCGGCTGAACGGCGTCGAACGGCAGCCGATGACGCCGGAGGAGGCCGCCGATCCGATGAGCCATTCCATCGGCGGTCGCGACCGCGAGGCGTTCCCCGAGTTCTACGGCGAATACGACGGAAGGGTGCTGGCCAACGCGCTCGCGCCGATGCGGCCGGTGGTGACCGGGCCGATCTCCTATGGCGGCCAGGCCGAATTGCAGCGCGACATCGCCAACCTGAAATCCGCTCTGGCGGCGACCGGCGGCGTCGAGGGCTTCCTGCCGGTGGTGGCGCCGGCGAGCGCGCTCCCCAACGCAAGGGACGACCATTACGGCGACGAGGAAACCCTCCTGTTCGCCCTCGCCGACGCGCTGCACGAGGAATATGCGGCCATCGTCGATGCCGGGCTCCATCTGCAGATCGACGACGCCTTCCTGCCCTTCATGTACGAAAGGCTGGTCCCGCCGATGACGCTCGCGGAATACCGCGACTGGGCGGAACTCCGCATCGCCGCGCTCAACCGCGCGCTGGAAGGGCTGCCGCCGGAGCGCACCCGATACCACATCTGCTGGGGGAGCTGGAACGGCCCGCACATGTTCGACGTGCCGATGAAGGACATCGTCGACATCGTGCTCAAGGTGAATGCCGGCACCTACGCCTTCGAGGCGGCCAACCCGCGCCACGAGCACGAGTGGCAGATCTGGAAGACGGCGAGGCCCGCCGAGGGCAGGCGGCTGATGCCGGGCCTGATCGCCCACTCGACCAACGTGGTCGAGCATCCCGAGCTGGTCGCCGAACGTCTGCTGCGCTACGCCGATCTGGTCGGCGGGGAGACATGGAATGGACGCCTCCCACCCCTGATGTTCGAGGTTCGGAGGGATGAGTGGACCCTCGCGGGCCGACGGCATCAAAGTGCCAAGGTGGAAGAGCAAGCTCTTCACGGGCAAACCGGAGGGTCCGAGATGAAGACTAATAGAACCGTCGTCGGGGTGGATACGGCGAAGCGCGTGTTCCAGTTGCACTGGGTCGATATGGAGACCGGCGAGATCGTGGACCTGAAGCTGACGCGGGCGAAGTTCCTGGAGCACTTCGCCAACCGCACGCCGTGCGTGGTCGCGATGGAGGCGTGCGGCGGCTCGCAGCATTGGGCGCGCGAGCTTCGGGAGCTCGGCCACGATCCCTGGCTGTTGCCGGCCAAGGCGGTGCGGCCCTTCGTGACCGGCAACAAGAACGACGCGCACGACGCGCGGGCGATCTGGACGGCGGCGCAGATGCCGGGCATCAAGACCGTTGCCGTGAAGAGTGAGGAGCAGCAGGGGATCCTCGCGCTGCACCGGATGCGCCAGCAGCTCGTGAAGTTCCGCACCGCGCAGATCAACGGGCTGCGCGGTCTTCTGACCGAATACGGCGAGGTGATGCCGCGGGGGCGCGCCGGCATGCGTCGTGGCATGGCCGAGGCCCTGGAGCGGGTCGCCGAGCGCCTGCCGGCGATGGTGATCGACACGCTTCGCGAGCAGTGGGCGCGGGTCGGCCGGCTCGACGGGGAGATCGCCGAGATCGAGCGGCGGATCGGCGTATGGCACCGCGGCAATGCCGACAGCAGGCGGATCGCGGAGATCCCCGGCGTGGGCGTGCTCACCGCGACGGCCGCCGTCGCCGCGATGGGCGATCCCGCCGCCTTCAGGTCGGGCCGCGAGTTCGCCGCCTGGCTCGGCCTGGTGCCGCGGCACGACGGCACCGGAGGGCGGGTCCGAATCCTCGGCATCTCCAAGCGCGGGGACAGGTATCTCCGGACCCTGCTGATCCACGGCGCGCGGAGCGTGCTCACACATGCCAAGGCGCCGCCCGAATGGGCGGTGCGATTGGCGGCCGAGCGGCAGTCGGTCAACGTGGCCACGGTCGCGCTGGCCAACAAGACGGCGCGCACGATCTGGGCCCTGCTGGCCCATGACCGGGTGTACCGAGCGGACTTCGTCAGCCAGCCGGCGTAGCTGCGGCCGACGACGGGACAGCCATCATAGGAGGTGGCCGCTGACAGGTTGCGCAAGGCACGACAAGGAGTGATGGCAAACAGGTCAGACCGCGATCCGCCAAGCCTGCATCATGTGATGGGCGAGAAGCCCACGGGAGAAATGAGGCGTGGATCGGCAGATACCATCAGGGCCAGCGGGCACCAGGTCCCGCATCAACAGGTCGGATACAAAGCTGCAATCTGCCTGCCCGTCACACCGAAATCGGTCCTTGCGTCCCGGGAGGCGTCCATACAAGCTTGATGGCGTCGACCTTGTTGGGATCGGCCGCGGTCTTGTCCTGGTTGTCGGTCATGCCGCGCCTCCCGCCTCGAGCAAGCCGCCGTAGCCGGCAAGGAGCGGCCTGGCGACATGTATGCTGGGCATGCTCCCGCGATCCGGCACGAAGCGCGCCTTGAGTTTGTCGGGATCGGGGAGACGGCCGGCCTTCCGCGCCTTGTCGATGGCGTGGGCGAGCTCGGCCTCGCAGTTCTCCTCATGGGCGAGCGCCAGGAGGGCGACGGCGAGCTGGCAGGCCTGGCGGTCGCTCACCCGCTCCAGGGCGGTCTCGAAGCAGCGCCGGTAGGGCTCGCGCGGGAACAGCGCGTCCCGGTAGACCAGGTTCTTGAGCGCCATCGGCTTCTTCTTCAGCGAGTGGATGACGTGGCGGTAGTTGACGACATGGACGTTGGGGCCGGTGGCGCCGGCGCG
>JAJECZ010000154.1 GCA_022821735.1 Alphaproteobacteria bacterium
GCTGGCCCCAGACGATGAGCGAGAACGGCAAGGCGTTGTTGAGCAGGCCCATGACGGCGAGGTCGCGCCAGTCTCCGGGCCGGGCAGGCAGCGCCGCGCGCGTCAGCGCAACCAGCAGCCAGAGGCCGGCCGCGCCCACCGCCAGCCGCGCCAGCACGATGGTGAAGGGCGGCAGCGCATAGAGCGCCACTTCCGCGAAGAAGAACGACCCGCCCCAGACGAGCGACAGCGCGGCCAGCAGGCTCCAGGCCGTCATGTCGAGCACGGGCGGGCGAGAGGCGGTCATCGGGCGTTGTCTTCCACGGCGGCGGGGGGCCGCAGGCTGCGTTCGCCCACCTGCCGGCGCAGCCCGATTCTTGCGCTTCCCGTTTCCGACGCGCCCGGTTTCATCCCGACCCGGGCTCTCCTAGACTGCGCATCCATGCCTCGCTGCGTTCCGTCCTCCTGCTCCCGGCGCAGCCGCGCATCGCCGGGGCTGTATCCATGAGCGCGCGCGGCCGCCTGCTGATCGTCGCCGGGTCCGATTCCGGCGGCGGGGCGGGAATCCAGGCGGACATCAAGACGTGCACGGCGCTCGGCGGCTTCGCGATGACGGCGGTGACTGCGCTCACGGCGCAGAACACCGAGGGCGTCCACGGCGTGCATCCCGTGCCGCCCGGCTTCATCGCCGACCAGATGCGGGTCGTGCTGCGCGACATCGGCGCGGACGCGGTCAAGACCGGGATGCTGCACGATGCGGAAGTCATCGAGGCGGTGGCCGAAACGCTGGAGCGCGAGGCGCCGGGCGTGCCGGTCGTCGTCGATCCGGTGATGGTGGCGAAGGGCGGGCACAGCCTGCTCCGCGAGGACGCCGTGGACGCGCTCCGCCGGCGGATGCTGCCGCTGGCGGCGCTGCTGACCCCGAACCTGCCGGAAGCCGCCGCGCTGCTGGACGGCCGCGCGCCCGGCTGGCCTTCCTGGGCGGCGCTTGGCGTGGGCGCGGTGCTGCTCAAGGACGGCCACAGCAAGGGCGCCATCGTGCGCGACCGGCTGCTGACGCCCTCCGGCGAGACCGCGTTCGAGCATGAGCGGCTCGACACGAGGCATACCCACGGCACCGGCTGCACGCTGGCTTCCGCCGCGGCGACCGGGCTTGCGCAGGGCCTCGACCTCGTTTCGGCGGTGCGCCGGGCGGGCGATTTCGTGCATGAGGCGATCCGCACGGCCCCCGGCCTCGGGCGCGGTCACGGGCCGCTCAACCACCGCCCGCCGGCATAAGTTCCGTTTTTTTCCGGATGGGGTTTACAAACGGATAAAAATCCTTATATATGCCTTGTATCGGTATGAAGCGGGAACGATCGGACAAATGACCTGACGAGGCTGGGCGCGCGCGGCACGGGCCGCACCATGGCGCTATTCGCGACTTCCAGGGGCAAACCGGACTCAGGGCCGGACAGGGGAGGTGCGCGCGCCGGCCGCTCCTGTGCCGACCGACACGATGCAATCCGGCCCGCGCGGCAAGGAGGAAGCGACGATGAACATGTCTGAAGAAGCGTATCCGCGGCGGCGGGCCTATGGCGAGGACCTGCGCCGCCTGGCGGTGACGGCGGTGCTGGAGGAGGGGATGAGCCTGGCGGCCGCAGGCCGGCGGTTCGGCGTGAGCGACATGAGCGTCGCAAGCTGGGTGAAGCGCTGGCATGAGCGCGGCCACCTGCGGCCCGACGCGAAGGGCGGCGACCGCAAGTCCTGGCGCATCGAGGCGGAGCGGGAGCGGATTTTCCGCATCCTGGAGCGCCACCCGTCGATCACGCTGCGCGCGTTGCGCGACCGGCTGGCCGCCGAGGGCGCCGTGTTCGGGGCCTCCACCGTGCAGCGCTTCCTGAAGCGCCACGGCCTGAGGCGCGAGCGCCGCCTCAGCGGCCGCCTCGCCGACCTCCGCCGCAAACGCGCGGCCGCCGGGCGTCCCTCATCCTGAGCAGCGACCGCACCGTATGCGGTGCGAGCGGGGCACCCGGATTTACAATGTTTGGCCTTCTATGTATTGGATCGACAAAAGGACGGCCGCGAAGGCTGCGTAGGGGCGCCGGAGGGAGGGGCCGCATCCCGTCAGGGGGAGGGAATGCCGCGTCGTTCAATCGTTTTCCGGGGCCTCGCAGCTGTCTGTTCGTATCCATTGCTCCCGGTCGTGCTTGCGGATGCCGCGGCGGCGGATGCCGGCCCCGGGCCGTATGTCTCCTTCGGCGGAATGTATGCGATGCCCGACGTCGCGGAAGCCACCGCCGACTCGGTGGAGGACGCCGTACTGGCCTTCGCGACCTCGGACATTCACATGAAAAACGGCTTCGGCGCTGCGGCGGCCTTCGGCTACGGAGCCGATACGGGGTTGCGCGGCGAAATAGAGATTTCGTGGCGCAGCGTCGACTTCGACAAGTGGGACGGCATTACCTTCCAACTTCCGCAGGGGCCCGTCAGGCTTCCGGGCGAAGCGCCCGACAAGGCCAGCCTGTCGGTATGGTCCGTGTCCACC
>JAJECZ010000400.1 GCA_022821735.1 Alphaproteobacteria bacterium
GGCGCCGCCGCAGTTCACGCGCGGCTACGGGCTCGTCTTCGGCCATCAGGAGCGCAAGGCCATGTCCATGGCGCTGGTGGACCGCGCGCTCCGCTTTGCCGAGCTCGACGAGGCGGCGGTCTCTCCCGCCCAGGACGAGGAGTTCGTCCTCTACCACAGCGACAATGTCGAGGCGTCCGGCTTCGTGCAGCACCTGAAGCTGCCGCACTATGTGGATTTCCAGTCCGAGCTCGAATTGCTGAGGAAGCTCCGGGCGGAATTCGAGGAACCACCCGCAGAGGCGGCGGAATAGGCGCGGATGGCTGAGGACGGCTACAATTTCGCCTATCTGGACGAGCAGACCAAGCGGATGATCCGCCGGGCGATCCTCAAGGCGGTCGCCATTCCGGGATACCAGGTGCCGTTCGGCAGCCGCGAAATGCCGCTTCCCTTCGGCTGGGGCACCGGCGGCATCCAGGTCACGGCCAGCATTATCGGGCCCGACGACACGCTCAAGGTCATCGACCAGGGCGCCGACGACACGGTGAACGCCGTCAGCATCCGCAAATTCTTCGCCCGCACCGCAGGCGTCGCGACCACGGAGCAGACAGAGGCCGCCACGATCGTCCAGACCCGGCACCGGATACCGGAAACGCCGCTCGGGGCGGGCCAGATACTCGTCTATCAGGTGCCGATACCGGAACCGCTGCGCTGGCTCGAGCCGAGGGAGGCGGAGACGCGCAAGATGCACGCGCTCGAGGAATACGGCGTCATGCATGTCCGCCTCTACGAGGACATAGCGCGGTTCGGGCATATCGCCACCTCTTACGACTATCCCGTGCGCGTGAACGGGCGCTACCTGATGCGCCCCTCGCCGATCCCGAAGTTCGACAATCCGAAGATGGACCGCTCGCCGGCGCTGCAATTGTTCGGCGCGGGCCGCGAGAAACGCATCTACGCCATTCCTCCGCATACGCAGGTGCGGAGCCTCGACTTCGACGACCACCCGTTCGAGGTCCAGAAGTGGGCGGATGTGTGCGCGGTCTGCGGCTCGGGCGAGAGTTTCCTCGACGAGATCGTCACCGACGACCGGGGCGGGCGCATGTTCGTGTGCTCGGACACGGACTATTGCGCCAGGCGCCGCGAAGCCGGACACACCGGCCCCGCCACGCGGGATGCCGAAACGGGCGGGGCGTAGCATGATGCAGGAGGCGCCGCCGCTCCTCTCCGCACGGGGCGTGACGAAGTTCTACGAGGGCATTCCCGGCTGCCGCGACGTGTCGTTCGAGGTCTGGCCGGGAGAGGTGCTGGGCATCGTCGGGGAATCCGGCTCCGGCAAGACGACGGTGCTGAACTGCATCTCTGCCCGCCTGGAGCCGACTTCGGGAACCGTCGAATACGCCACGCGCCATGACGGCCCGGCGGACATCTACCGCATGAGCGAGCCGGCCCGGCGCCTGCTCATGCGCACCGACTGGGGCTTCGTCCACCAGAACCCGCGCGAGGGGCTTCGCATGGGGGTGAGCGCGGGCGCCAATATCGGCGAGCGCCTGATGGCGGTGGGCGCCCGCCATTACGGCAATATCCGGCAGGCCGCCAACGACTGGCTGGACAAGGTCGAGATGGATACGGGCCGCATGGACGACCTGCCGATCACCTTCTCCGGCGGCATGCAGCAGAGGCTCCAGATCGCGCGCAACCTCGTGACGGCCCCGCGTATCGTGTTCATGGACGAGCCTACGGGAAACCTCGATGTATCCGTCCAGGCGCGGCTCCTCGACCTGTTGCGCGGCCTGGTGACGGACCTCGGGCTGGCGGCCGTCATCGTCACGCACGATCTGGCCGTCGCGCGCCTGCTGTCGCACCGCCTGCTCGTCATGCGCCGCGGCAAGGTGGTGGAGTCCGGGCTGACCGACCAGGTCCTCGACGATCCGCAGCACCCTTATTCGCAGCTTCTCGTGTCTTCGGTAATCCATCCGTGAAAGCGAAAGGCGGCATGTTTTGACGGCGGCGATCCGGATAGAGGGCCTGGCGAAATCCTTCACCCTGCACAATCAGGGCGGCGTGCGCCTTTCGGTGCTGGACGGCTTCGACCTCGCGGTCGAGGCGGGCGAGTGCGTGGCCCTGCACGGACCTTCAGGCATCGGCAAGAGCACGGTGCTCCGCTGCATCTACGCCAACTACAGGGCCGACCGGGGGCGTATCCTCGTCCGGCACCGGGACGGGACCGTGGATATGGCGGCCGCGCATCCGCGCGAGATACTCGCCGTTCGCAGGGAAACCGTCGGCCATGTCAGCCAGTTCCTGCGCGTGATCCCGCGCGTCGCCGCGGAGGACGTGGTCGCCGAGACGCTTCGCGGGCGCGGCGCGGACCCGGAAGCCGCGACGAAAGCGGCGCGCCGCATGCTCCAGCGCCTCAACATTCCGGCCGAACTGCACCGGCTCGCTCCGGCGACCTTCTCCGGAGGAGAACAGCAACGGGTCAATCTCGCGCGGGTCTTCGTCGCGGACTACCCCGTCCTGCTGCTGGACGAGCCGACCGCATCCCTCGACCGGGAAAACCGGGATGTTGTGCTCAAGCTCATCCGGGAGGCCGCCGGGCGGGGCGCGGCGATTGCCGGGATTTTCCACGATTCGGAGGTGCGGGACGCGGTGGCGACGCGGACCGTTCCGCTCATCGCCGCAAGGGAGGCGGCCTGATGCCGGACCTCACGATTACCAACGCCCGGATCGTAACGCGGTACGATGTCGTTTCCGGCACTGTCGAGGTAACGGGCGGGCAGTTTTCCGAGGTCGGCGAGGGACCGGTCCGCTCCGGCGCGGCGCTGGACTTCGAAGGCGACTACCTGCTGCCGGGCCTCGTCGAGCTCCACACCGACAATCTGGAACGCCAGTTCACGCCGCGCCCCGGCGTCGCGTGGCCGGCGGAGGCGGCGGTGCTGGCCCATGACAGCCAGCTCGCCGCCGCCGGAATCACCACGGCGCTCGATACCGTGCGGATCGGCGGCGGCGACAAGGCCCGCCCGGACCATCTCTCGGGCATGGCGGATGCCGTGAAGGCGGCGGCGCGGTGGGGCGTGCTCCGCGCGGAGCATTTCCTGCACCTGCGCTGCGAGGTCTCCAGCCCGGACCTGATGGAGCGCTTCTCGCCCTTCATGGACGACCCTCTGGTCCGCCTGGTTTCGCTGATGGACCACACGCCGGGGCAGCGGCAGTTCGTCGATCTCGGCAAGCACCGCGAGTATTACCAGGGCCGCTACGGCCTGAACGACGCCGAGATGGACGACTATGTGGAGGCCAAGCAGCAGGCGCAGCAACAGTTCAGCGCCCGCCACCGCGCGATGGTCGTCAAGGCGCTGGAGGGCCGGAACATCGCCCTGGCCAGCCATGACGACGCGACGGTCGAGCATGTCGAGGAGTCGGTGCGCGACGGCGTCGCCATCGCAGAATTTCCGACCACGGCGGAAGCAGCCGGGGCGGCCCGGCAGAACGGTCTCGCCGTATTGATGGGAGCGCCCAACCTCGTGCTCGGCGGCTCGCATTCGGGCAACGCCTCCGCTCTCGACCTGGCGGCTTCGGGACTCCTGGACATGCTGTCGTCCGACTATGTGCCGTCGAGCACCCTCCAGGGCGTGTTCCTGCTGCGCGACGGCATCCCGGACATGACGCTGCCCCGCGCAACTGTGGTGGCGGCGGCCAATCCCGCGCGGGCGGTCGGGCTGGAGGACCGGGGCGAGATCGCCGCCGGCAAGCGGGCGGACTTCGTCCGCGTCAGGGAAATCGAGGGCGTCGCGGTCGTGTGCGGCACATGGCGCGAAGGGCATCGGGTCGTTTAGGCGGGAGCGAGGGGTGCATGTCGGCAGCGGACCGGATTCTGGAAATCCTGGAGACGAGCGGCGCGGAGCAGTATGGCGACGAGGCCGTCAGCCAGCTTCAGCATGCCCTGCAATGCGCGCATCTTGCGGAATGCTCCGGGGCGCCGGACCCGCTCGTGGTCGCGGCGCTGCTGCACGATTTCGGGCACCTGATCCACAAGCTCGGAGAGGACGCCGCCCGGCGGGGGATCGACGACTGGCACGAGGTGCTGGGGCGCAAATATCTGGCCCGCTGGTTCGACGAAGACGTAACCGCGCCGATTGGGCTGCATGTTGACGCCAAGCGCTATCTTTGCGCGACCGACCCCGCCTATTTCGACACGCTGTCGCCCGCCTCCGTGCGGAGCCTGGAGCTGCAGGGCGGCCCCTTCAGCGAAGCCGGGGCGGCCGCATTCATCGCGCAGCCTTACGCGCAGGATGCGCTCGCCGTCAGGCGCTGGGACGAGCAGGCCAAGGACCCCGAAGCGGTCACCCCGGGCCTCGACCGCTACCGCTTCCATATCGAAGCCGCGATCCGGAATTGACCGGCGGCTGCCTCGCGCTCGTCGTCGGCCCGAGCGGGGCCGGCAAGGACACGCTGCTGCGCCACGCAAGAGCCGCGCTCGGGGACGACGCGCGCTACTGCTTCCCCAGGCGCTTCATCACCCGCCCCGCCGGCGACCCGCACGAAGAGCATATCGCGCTCACGGAAGTCGAGTTCCGCACCCGCGAACGGGCCGGCGCGTTCGGCCTCGTCTGGCGCGCGCACGGCCTGTCCTACGCCCTGCCGGCGACGCTGCCCGCCCTGGTCGCCGAAGGGCGGATCGTCGTGGCCAACGTGTCGCGAACCGTCGTCGCGGAAGCCCGGAGCCGGTTTTCACGGGTCAGCGTCGTTCAGGTGACGGCCGGCCGGGAGACGCTTGCGCTCCGGCTGGGCGCAAGGGGCCGCGAATCGCCGCAGGACCGCGCCGGCCGGCTCGTCCGGCAGTCGCCCGCCGTCGAGGGCCGGGACGTCCGCACCCTCGTCAATGACGGCCCGCTGGAACCCGCAGTCGAAGCCTTCGTGGAAATGCTCCGCTCGCTTGCGGGATAAGGCCGGCTACTCGGCGGCCACCGCGGAGACCGGCGCCTCGACGATCCGGGTCTCGAAATTCGCCGGCGCGACGATCTCCAGCACCTCGAAGTCCTTCGAGCAGGCGATCTCGCGGTGGGGGATACCGGGGCGCTGGTTGATGACGTCACCCTTCTCGATGCGCCTGACACCCTGCCCTTCATATTCGAACTCGGCCCAGCCGTTCAGCACCATGACGAACTGGAAGGTGCAGTCATGGACATGCCAGTGCTGCACGTCGTCCTTCATTTCCTTGCCGTTCGCCTTGACGATGTGGGCGATATAGTCGCCCTTGGTCGCCGCCTTGATGCCGAGGTCCCGGTATTCGAAGATCTCGCGCAGACCTTCGGTCCAGACGGCCTCCGAAGCCTTGTTGTGTTCGAATTCCCAGTTGTCGGTCATGGCGTCCTCCGTTCCATGCTGCGTACAATCCTACAACCGGTCCGTCGAAGCGTAAATCGGACCGGCGCTTCGTGGTATTGATGCACCTTCGGAGACCGCTGCCGAAGCTCAGGGGAGACCGCCGATGACCGAAGCCCGCACCGACCTCTCGCAATGGCGCGAGCCCGGGGCGCTGATCGAGACCGGCGCGCTCGAGGAGAGCCTGG
>JAJECZ010000358.1 GCA_022821735.1 Alphaproteobacteria bacterium
CGGTTGCGGCATGGACGGACGGCGATGGACAGCGCGGCACGGGTTCTGGCCGCTGGCGCTTCTCTGGCTGCCGGCCGGGGTGATTGTGCATGCGATCATCCGGTTCGGACCGTCGGCGGTCGGGTTCGCGGATGCCGGGGAGGCGCTGGCGGCGCTGGGCTCGCTCGCCGTCGCCGTCCCGTGCGGTCTGCCGCTGGCGCTCGGCTGCCGGCGCCTCCGGCGTCTGGGCTACCGGCGCGGGGCCTGGGCGGCGGGGATCGTGCTTGGCGCGCTCACCGTGCAGGCGACGGTCGTTGCCGGGCTGCTCGGTCCGGTGGCCATCGCCGTCTGCGCGGCGGTGTTGAGCCTTCCGGCATGGGGCGCCTGGCGGTGGCTGGCCTATCGCGGGTGAGCCGGGACGGGGTGGCGCGACGGCGTCGGCGGATGGCGGGCCACGAGCCTCCGTGGCAGTCTGCGTCGATGCGACGGGGCCGGACATCCGCGGGCGGCAGGCCGCCGGCGGCGGACCGCCGGGGCAAATGACGGTGGACGGCGGGCCGGCTGCGCAGCCGGGCGGGGTAGAATCGGGATCGCGGGAGAGAGGGTCGGATGGCGAGCGAATATGAAGAGCGGATTGCCGCGGTCGCGGCGAAGGGCATGGCGGTGATGTGCTTCCGCAACACGCCGATCGAGGATTTTCACGACCGGACGGCGCCGGTCAGCCATACCGGCGACTTCTCGGACGTGGTGGTGATCGACGCCGACGGGCGGCGGATCCCCTGGCCCGAAGTGTCGCATATCTCGCAGGACGAGATGCGCGACCTGATGCGCACGGTGGTCAACCGGCTGTACACGTGCCAGCTGTATGCGGGCGATCCGGACTTCTTCGGGATACTGACCTGGGCGGCCGCGGAGGCGGGGCCGTGGGACGAGCCGGAGCTCGACGAGGGAATGCTGAAGAGCCTCGAATCGAGACGGAAGCGGGGGCTGGAGGAAGAGGACTGAGGCGTGTCGAAGACCGGTAAGGCAGCGACGTGTCGTTTGCGGTGAGCCGGCAAAGTGGAAACCGGCGGACGGCGGGCCGGCTGCGCAGCAGGCGGGTCGCAGGCGCGGCGCCGGTTCGAGGCGTCGAACGCGGCAGCGGGCATGCTCCCGGCGGTTGCGGGGCGGATGGGGCGCAGCCGTTCAGTGATCGCCCTCCGGGTCGTAGTCCAACAGGGCGGAGGTGACCTCGGCCCATGTGTTGTGAACGAAGACGACGTCGCCCGGAATCATCAGATCCGCGCGGTGCAGCGTCTCTTGCGCGTATTTGAGCGCTCTGAAGAGCCGATCGGCCCTGGCCTTGCGGACGAAGGATTCCGGGTTGCCGGACATGGGTTCGTGAGTCGAGACCAGGAATTCTTCGCCGGCCGGATGGTCTTCGGGCGGCTCGTAGATCCAGACGGGGTCGGGCAGGGATTTGGGCATGGGTCTTCTCCTCGGGAATCACGGGAGGCGAGGATGGGGGTATCTTCCTGTGGTCGGCTGGACTCACGCCGCGGTCTCGCGGCAATACCATGCGTGTTCAACTGGAATGCGGGGGAACTCGCCGGCTCAATGCCAGGGGTCGCTCTCGGGGTCCTCGTCCTCGGCGCGCATCGAGGCCGCAACCATGGCGGTCCAGGCCTCCCGGTCCAGCCCGAGCCGGCGGTTGAGCTTGTCGCAGATGTTCAGGGCATCGTCGTGGTCGAGGGTGACGAGCGCGGTCGGGATATGGCCCGCCATGCCCTCGATCACAATGCGGATCTGCTGTACCTCGGTCTCGACGTCGTAGGCCGGGCAGAAGCAGAAGTTGGGATTGTCCGGGAGGGTCTGCGCGGTCATGGCGGCTCTCCTTGTCCGTGGGAATTGGGCCGGCAGCCGGCGGGCCGGCCATACGTATCACGCGGGCCGCTCAGGCGGCGAGCGGCCAGCGGTCGAGGAGGCGCTCCATCGTCTCCGCATTGGGCGCGAACACGCGGGTGCGCCACGAGACGATCTCGGTCGCGCAGCCCATGCGCTTCAGCGCGGCCATGTCGGTGTCCGCCGGCCCCTCGATTTCGATGCGGTCGGCGCCCATCAGGCGGCGGCGCGCGAGCCGCCAGCCGTTGGCGAGCGCGAGCGCGTTGCCGCGCTCCAACACCGCCGCGAAGGCCTCCGCGCCGGTCATGGCCGGGCCGCCGTCCAGACCGAAGGCGGAGCGCACCGTCCTGACCTGCTCGGCGTCCAGCACGCGCCCGATGAGGGAGATACCGTCATCGCTGGTGAGCCGGCGCACCCGCATGTTCTCGGCCGGCAGGCGGTCCCAGACCGGCAGCAGCAGGCCGGAGGCGAGCCAGAAGCGCGAGTCCCGGTGGGACGGCAGGCCGGCGATCTCGGCGTCCCAGACGCGGCGCCACTGAGCCTCGTCGGCGCGGCGCCAGTTCGAGGCGTCGAGCTCGGCCCGCGCCATGCTCTCGCCGGTGGCGGGCCGGATGAGGCGGACGCGCTCCTTCACCCCGCCATCGTCGAGCATGCGGGATGCTGCCGGCAGGACGATGGCGGCGCGCCTGGAACGGGCGTTGACCGCAAGACGCGGCTTGCCATCGGGTCCCGGCTCCCGTTCGCCGATCTCCAGCGCTGCATCGGCGGTGAGCGGCGCCAGCCGGTCGCGGCGGACGATCTCGACCAGCTCGGTTGCCGCGCCGGTGCCGGGATGCTCATAGAGCGTCTCCCGGCCGGCGACAATAAGCGAGTCGGCGGTAACCGTCTCGACGCCGACCTCGTAGCTGCCGGCCTCGATCGCCTGCTCGATATTGGCGGCGATACGCGCCTCCAGCTCGGCGAAGAGCTGGTTCTGCTCGGCGATGGGAAGCGCCAGCAGCCGGTTGAGGAACCTGGGCATCGGCGGAAGGTCCTCCTTGAGATTGCCTTCCCAGGTGAGCTTCAGCCCGGTGGCCTTCTCGAAGCGCTCCAGGTTCCAGCCCTGGATGGAGCCGCGCCAGAGCGCGCCGTAGAACTGGCGCAACGCGGCCTTGGCGTAGACGCTCTCAAGGTTGTCGCTCTCGCGGAACAGCGCGGCGTCGCTGCCGCCCATGGCGGTCTGGCTGTCGCGCTGGCCCCGCGTGATGGCGCCGAGGGAATCCAGGCGCCGGGCGATGGTGGCGATGAACCTGCGCTCGCCCTTGACGTCGGTGGTGACGGGCCGGAACAGCGGCGCGCTGGCCTGGTGGGTACGATGGGTGCGGCCCAGCCCCTGGATCGCCTGGTCGGCGCGCCAGCCCGGCTCCAGCAGATAGTGGATGCGGCGTTCAATGTTCCCGCAGGACAGGTCGGCGTGATAGCTGCGCCCGGTCCCGCCCGCCATGGAGAACACGAGGATGCGCTTCTCGCCGTCCATGAACGCGGCGGTCTCGGCGAGATTGGCGGACGCCGGCCGGCTGCGCAGCGAGAGGCGTTCGCCCTTCGCATCGGTGATGCGCAACACCCGCCGCGACCGGCCGGTGACCTCGGCGACGGCCTCGTGCCCGAACTTCTGCACGATCTGGTCGAGCGCGGTGGGAACCGGCGGGAGCGCCGCGAGCTTCTCGATGAGCGCGTCGCGCCGGTTCTCGGCCTCCTTGCATATGACGGGGTTGCCGTCGCCGTCCCTGGCCGGCCGGCTGAGGAGATTGCCGCCGTCGTCGGTGAACGGTTCCTGCAACTGCACCGGGAAGGCGTGCATCAGGTAGGAGAGGATCGCGTCCCGGGGCGTCAGGTCGATGTTGAGGTCGTCCCATTCCGAGGCCGGGACCTCGGCGATCCTCCGCTCCATCAAGGCCTCGCCGGTGGAAACGAGCTGTACGACCGCCGACCGGCCGGCGGCGAGATCGGCCTCGATCGCGCGGATCGTCGAGGGGCACTTCATGCCGGTCAGCAGATGGCCGAAGAAGCGCTGCTTGGTGCCCTCGAACGCTGACAATGCCGCCGCCTTGGCATTCTTGTTCAGAGTGTCTTCGCCGCTGACGATCCCTGTGGCTTTCAGCGCCTCCTCGATATTGGCGTGGATCACCTTGAAGGCGCCGGCATAGGTGTCGTAGATGCGCCGCTGCTCCGGGGTGAGAGGGTGTTCGAGGATGTCGACCTCGATCCCGTCATAGGCGAGCGCCCTCGCCTGGTAGAGGCCGAGCGCCTTCAGATCGCGGGCGACCACCTCCATCGCGGCGACGCCGCCCGCTTCCATCGCGGAGACGAACTCGACGCGCTTCTCGAACGGCGTCTCGCCAGCGCCCCACAAGCCCAGACGACCCGCATACGCCAATCCCGGCACGGTGGTGGCGCCGGTGGCGGACACATAGGCGATGCGCGCGTCCGGCAATGCGTTCTGCAGGCGCAAACCGGCCCGTCCCTGCTGGGACGGCTTGGTCTCGCCGCGCTCGGATTTCGACCCCGCCGCGTTGGCCATGGCGTGCGCCTAGTCGAAGACGATCACTCCCTGGTATGCGTGCCGCTCCTCCTCGTCCTCGCCATCCGCGAGCCAACGCACGATCTGGTCGAGGCGCGATGGTT
>JAJECZ010000155.1 GCA_022821735.1 Alphaproteobacteria bacterium
CCGGCCCGCTCCAGGACTATTCGCGCGTCAACCGCATCATCCTCTGGGCCGAGGCCTGGTCGATCCATGAGCAATGGCTGAAGGAGAAGCCCGAAGCCTATGGCCGCCTCGGCCGCGAACGGCTGATCGCAGGCGCCTATCTCTCGGCGGGGGACTATCTCCGCGCGCTCCGGGAGCGGGGCCGCTGCACCCGGCGCATGTCGGAGGCGCTCGCCGGCGTGGACGTGCTGGTCTGCGCGTCCAGCATGGAGCCCGCCTGCGCCATCGAGGATGAGCCGGAAGTGCTGCGCACCTATTCGCGCCAGGCGCGCCAGCCCTTCAACGTCACCGGCCATCCGGCGCTCGCCGTGCCGGCCGGCTTCTCGTCCGCCGGCATGCCGCTCTCGTTCCAGATCGCCGGCCGGAATTTCGACGAGGCCACGATCTACCGCGCCGCCCGCGCCTATGAGCGCGCGACCGGCTGGCCGGACCGCCATCCGGAGCTCTGACCCCGGAAGGCGAGAGGGCGGCGCCGCACAAGGAGGACGGACCCATGGAGGCGCTGCTGGTGGTGGATGTGCAGAACGATTTCTGCACGGGCGGAGCCTTGGCCGTACCGGGCGGCGAGGCGGTGGTTCAGGGCATCAACCGGCTCTGGGAGGGCTATGCCTGCAAGGTGCTGACGCAGGACTGGCACCCGCCAGGCCACGCCTCCTTCGCCAGCAGCCATGAGGGCAAGCAGCCCTTCGACACAGGCATGCTGGACTATGGCGAGCAGGTGCTCTGGCCGGACCATTGCGTGCAGGGCACGCCGGGGGCCGCGTTCCACCCGGAGCTGCGCACCGACGGCGCCGACCTCGTGCTGCGCAAGGGCTTCCGCCCCGGCATCGACAGCTATTCGGCCTTCTTCGAGAACGACCGCACGACCCCGACGGGCCTCGCCGGCTATCTGCGCGAGCGCGGGGTGGAGCGGGTCCTGCTGACGGGGCTGGCGACGGATTTCTGCGTCGGCTTCTCGGCGCTCGACGCGCTCGCGTCCGGCTTCGAGACGGTCGTGCTGGAAGACCTCTGCCGGGGCCTCGACATGGAGGGCTCGCTCTCCCGGATGCTGGACGATATCCGCTCGAGGGGCGGGCGCATCGGAAGCGGCCTCGCCTGACGCATTGCCAAAGCCCCGCCGCATCCCAATCTGTTAGGAGACGGCGGCGGACCGGGCGGGAGGATTCATGCGCGCGTTGATCGAGCGGGGTGCGGGCTGGCTGACGACAGCGCGCGACCGGCTGCAAATGCACGACTGGCGCGGACCCCGGCCCTGGCTCCGCTGGACCCTCATTGGCGTCCTGCTGTTCCTGCTGCTCTGGTACCCGCTCGGCATGGCGGTCTACACGCATATCGACGACGACACCGGCTTCGAGCCGAGGCCGACCGCCTACGATGCCGGCGGCTCCAAGGCGGTGGCGACGGCGGCGGCCCTAGTCGAGCGCGAGATCGAGCGCTGGGCGCCCAACAAGCCCTTCGGGCACCCGGCGGCAGCGCTCGACAACATGCCGAACTACCAGCTTGGCCTGATGTATGCCGTTTCCCGCTTCGCCATCGAGATGGGCGACCAGTTGGGCCGCACGCGCGGGTCGAGCGCCATCGACGAGGACCTCGACCGCGCCGCCGGCCTGCTGAAATACGATGGCCGCATCTGGTACTGGGGCTCGGGCGGCCTGCTGCCGGTGGCCCCGGCGCAGCAGCAATACCGCAACGCCGCCGAGGCGCTCGCCCGCTACAATGACCGCCTTGCGAAGGGCGAGGCGACCTACGACCGCCGCGCCGACAACCTGATCGCCCTGCTCGACCGGGTGGGCGCGGACCTGGGCGCCTCCAGCGCCGCGCTCGACAAGCGCGCGCTGGAGACCAATGCCGGCTGGTTCGACACCATCGCCGACGACCTGCTGTTCAATGTGAAAGGCCGGCTCTACGCCTACTACCTGCTGCTGCGCGACATCGGCACGGACTTCGACAAGGCCATCGCCGAGAAGCAGGCGAGCAAGGTCTGGCAGCAGATGCTGGCGAGCCTGCGCCAGGGCGCGGAACTATACCCGCCCATCGTCTCCAACGGCTACGAGGACGGCCTCCTCATGCCCTCGCACCTCACCGCGCTCGGCTTCTACCTCCTCCGCGCGAGGACGCAGTTGAAGGAGGTGGCGGACGCGCTGTCGAAATAGGAAAGAACCTGAAGATGCCCAAAAGCGCTTCCGCCCGTCCAGGTCGGCCCGGTCTGGCAACCTACCGGGATGTGCTCGACGCGCCGCCGCACAAGGTCGCCGAGATCGTCTCCTGCGAATTGCATCTCCTGCCGCGCCCGGCGTCACTGCATGCATTGGCGCGTTCGCGTCTGGGTGGAAGCCTTCAGGGTCCGTTCGACTTTGGCGAGGGCGGTCCCGGCGGATGGTGGATCGTCTTCGAGCCCGAGCCCCATCTCGGCGACGATATTGTCGTTCCGGACCTCGCCGGCTGGCGCAGGACCACGATGCCGGACTATCCCGATGCGCCCTACTTCACCATCGCGCCGGACCGGGTCTGCGAAGTGCTCTCGCCCTCGACGCGCAATCTGGACCTCGGCGGAAAGCGGCAGATTTACGCCAGGGAAGGCGTGAAGCACCTCTGGTTCGTCGAACCCGTGGGCCGCAGCCTGCAGGCGTTCGAGCTACGGGCGGAAGGCTGGGTTGCCCTCGGTACCGTTCACGGGACCGAAGCCGTGTCGCTGCCGCCCTTCGACGACATAGACTTTCCGCTCGACGCCCTCTGGCCCTGAAACCGATACCCCTACCGCGGCGCCAGCCTTATCGCGCCGTCGAGGCGGATGGTTTCGCCGTTCATGTAGTCGTTGCGCACGATCTCCATGACGAGGGAGGCGAATTCGCGGTCGCGCCCGGTGCGCTTCGGGAAGGGCACCTGCTTGCCGAGCAGGTCGAGCGTCGCGTCCGGCAGGCCGGCGAGCAGCGGCGTGTCCATGATGCCGGGCGCGATGGTGCACACGCGCACGCCCCACCCGGCGAGGTCGCGCGCCGCCGGGAGCGTCATGCCGACGATGCCGGCCTTGGCCGACGCATAGGCGATCTGGCCGATCTGGCCCTCGTAGCCCGCAACCGAGGCGGTGTTGACGACCACGCCGCGCAGGCCCTCGCCGTCCGCCGGCTCCAGCTTCGCCATGTCCTCGGCCGCCTGCGAGAGCATGTTGAAGGAGCCGAAGAGGCAGATATCGACGATCCGCTTGTAGTTCTCGAACGGGATGCGCCGGCCGTTGCGGTCCACGATGCGCTGGGAGCCGCCGACGCCGGCGCAGTTGATGCAGATGCGCGCGACGCCGTGCGCCTCGCGAGCCGCGGCGATGGCGGCCGCCACCGCCTCCTCGCTCGTCACGTCGCAGGGCACCGCGAGCGCGCCGAGCTCCTGCGCGGTCTCCTCGGCCAGCTCCGCATTGCGGTCGAGCAGCGCCACCCGCGCGCCGGCCGCCGCCAGCGCCGCCGCCGTTGCGCGCCCGAGACCCGACGCCCCGCCGGTCACCAGCGCCGCTTCGCCCTTCGCTTCCATGCGTCCAGCCCCTCCGCGTTCCGAAGCCGGGCGGACTCTGCCACAACCGGCTGCTGCTTTCGACGCGCTTGATTTCCGCATCTCCTCGTCCATTATGCACCGCTTCCGCGCGGCCCCTTCGTCTAGCGGTCCAGGACGCCGGCCTCTCACGCCGGAAACACGGGTTCGAGTCCCGTAGGGGTCACCACCGCGCCAGGTAATTCGCGATGGGCGGGCCGGCGGCGCATCGCCCCGGATGCCGCAAACCGCGGGACTCGCCACGTGACCGACAGCTATCGCCTCGGCATCGACATCGGCGGAACCTTCTCCGACTTTGCGCTGGTCGACAATGCCGGCGGCGCGATCCGCGTCGGGAAGGTCCTGACCTCCGCCCATGCGCCCGAGGAGTCGGTGATGCGCGGCATCGCCGACCTCTCCGGCGCGGTTCCCGGCTTGCTGGGCCGGACCTCCGAGGCGATCCACGCGACGACGCTCGTCACCAACACCATCCTCGAACGCAAGGGGGCGAAGACCGGGCTGCTCACGACCGAGGGCTTCCGCGACATCCTCGAGATGGCCCGCGAGGTCCGCTACGACATCTACGACATGTTCATCCGCCTGCCCGAGCCGCTGGTCCCCCGCCGGCTGCGGCTCGGCGTCCCGGAACGGTTGCTCGCGGACGGCGCCGTGCTCGTTCCCCTGGACGAAGCGGCCGTCCGGCAGGCGGCGGCCGTCTTCCGCGACGAGGGCGTCGGCGCGGTCGCGGTCTCGTTCCTGCATTCCTACCGCAACGGAGCCCATGAGAGCCGCGCGGCGGACATCCTCCGCGAGGAGCTTCCGGCCGTCACCGTCTCGCTGTCGCACGAGGTGCATCCCGAGCCCAAGGAGTACGAACGCACCTCGACCACCGTGCTCGACGCCTACGTCAAGGCGGTGGCGGAGGGCTATCTGGAGCGGCTGGCGGAAGGTCTCGCCGCGCGCGGCTACCGGGAACGGCTCTTCGTCATGCTGTCGAACGGCGGCACCGCGACGGTCGAGACGGCGAAGCGGGTGCCGGTCCAGATCGTCGAGTCGGGACCGGCGGCCGGGGTCGAGGCGGCGGCCTATTTCGGGCGCCTCGCAGGGATCGACAGCCTGCTTTCCTTCGACATGGGGGGAACGACGGCGAAGCTCTGCATCGTCGAGAACGGCCGTGCCGCCCGGACCCGCAGCTACGAGGTGGACCGCCAGCACCGGTTCAAGTCGGGGAGCGGCCTTCCCGCCGCGGTGCCGGTCTACGACCTGCTGGAGATCGGAGCGGGAGGCGGCAGCATCGCCCGGGTGGACGATCTCGGCCTGATCCGGGTCGGCCCCGACAGCGCCGGTTCAGCGCCGGGACCGGCATGCTACGGCCTGGGCGGCGCGGCGCCGACGGTGACGGATGCGGACCTCGCGCTCGGCTACCTCAACCCCGACTATTTCCTCGGCGGACGCATGGCCCTCGACCGCCCCGCGGCGGAGCGGGCCGTCGAGGGACATCTCTCGGAGGCGACCGGACTGACGGTCGTGGAAGCGGCGGCGGGCGTCCACGAAATCGTCAACGAGAACATGGCGGCGGCGGCTCGAATTTATGTCGCCGAGAAGGGCAGGGCGCCGTCCGAACTCTCGATGGTCGCGTTCGGCGGGGCCGGGCCCGTCCACGCGGCCGGGCTCGCCCGCAAGCTCGGCTGCCCGCGCCTCGTCGTCCCGCCCCATTCGGGCGTCATGTCGTCGCTCGGCCTGCTTGCCGCCCCGGTCGCGTTCGAGCGGAGCCGCGCCGTGAGGCGGATCCTGGAGGCGGTGGACCTCGCCGCGGTCGAAGCCGGGTTCCGCGCGCTCGAGACCGAGGCCGGAGAGCTGATGCCGGACGGCGCCGCCTCCATCGTGCGCCGCAGCGTCGATCTGCGCTATTCGGGCCAGGACTACCCGCTCGAGATCGAAGTCTCGGGACCGTGCGACACCTCCTCGACGAAGGGGGACTGGGAGGCGCTCTTCGAGGCGCTCTACCGTTCACATTATGGAAAGGTGGATGATGACAACCCCGTTGAACTTGCAAGCATCCGGGTGCATGTGAGCCAGCCCCCGCCCGCGCTTGAGCTCGCCCCGCCGCCAGCGCAGGCGGACGCCCCGCCCAAGGCATGGCGCGACATCCATGTCCCGGCGGGGGCCGGCATGGAGCGGGCGCCGGTGTACGAGCGGGCAGCGCTTCGCATCGGACAGGAGATCGCCGGTCCCGCGGTCATCGAGGAGCGCGAATCGACGACCGTCATCGGCCCCGGCGACCGGCTGCGCGTGGACGCGCTCGGGTGCCTGGTGGTGGACCTCGTCATCCACCGGCCTGCCGCCTCCGGCGACGATGCCGGCGCGGCGCCGGTCCCGGCGGCGTTCGGGCGGAGATAGCCGATGCAACTCGACCCCGTCGCCATCCAGATCCTCTGGAACCGCCTCATCACGATCGTGGACGAGGCGGCGACGGGGCTCATGCGCACCGCCTATACCCCCTCCGTGAAGGAATATCACGACTTCTGCTGCGCGCTGTTCGACGCCGACGCGCGGATGCTGTCCCACTCGACGGTCACGACCGCGGGGTTCCTCGGAATCGTCCCGGAGGTGCTGCGCAATTTCATCGCGAAATACCCTCCTGAAACGCTCAGGCCGGGCGACGCCATCATCACCAACGATCCCTGGATCGCGAGCGGGCACCTCATCGACATCTCGATCGCGGCGCCGATCTTTCATCGCGGCCGGATCGTCGGCTACACGCTGTGCATCGTCCACCATCTCGACATGGGGGGCAGGATGTCGACGCTCGAGTCGAAGGACATGTACGAGGAGGGGCTGAAGATTCCGATCCTCAAGCTCTTCGACGAGGGGCGGCTGAACGAGACCGTGTTCGACTTCATGCGGGCCAATATCCGGGTACCGGACAAGGTGCTGGGCGATGTCCGCGCGCAGCTCGTCGCCAACAATGTCTGCGCGCGGGGGCTGAAGGGGCTGCTGGAGGAGTATCGGCTGGACGGGCTCGAGGCGCTGGCGGCCGAGGTCATCGACCGGACCGAGTCCAGCCTGCGGCGCAAGATTGCGGCGCTGCCCGACGGGTCTTACCGCAATGTGGCGGTGCTTCCGAAGGTCCCGGGCTGCGACGACGAGGTCGTGGTGAAGGTCGATGTCACGGTGGCGGGCGACGGGGTCACAGTCGATTACTCGGGCTCGTCGGGCGAGGTCGGGGCGGCGATCAACTGCTCCTACAACATGACGCGCTCCTACACCGCCTACCCCGTCAAGCTCGCGCTCGACCCCCATGTGCCGAACAATGACGGCGGCCTGCGCCCCATCGAGGTGATCGCGCCGGAGGGCACCATCGTCAATTCGCGCCCGCCGGCCGCCACCTGGGGCCGGACGATGATCTCGCACCTCTTCCCCGAGATCGTCTTCGCGACGATGGAGGGGATCATGCCGGAGTCGATCCTCGCCTCGAACGGCGGCTCTCCGGCCAACGAGGTCTATCTTCACGGCCGCCATGCGGACGGCCGGTCGTTCCTCGCCATCGCGCAGCACAGCGGCGGCTTCGGCGCGAGCGCCCGCCATGACGGCTATGCCTGCCTCTGCTTCCCCAACAACACGCGCAACATCCCCGTCGAGGTCACCGAGAACGAGGCGCGGATGTACTATGTCCGCAAGGAGCTCCGCACCGATTCGGGAGGGCCGGGCCGCAACCGGGGCGGGCTCGGCCAGGATATCGAGTTCGCCATCCTCGACGGCGGCAACGAGCGCGCCCGGGACGTCGAGAGTTCGGTGCGCCTGAGCGGCCGCACCGAGGACGGCCCCTTTCCGGTGTTCGGCCGGCTCGGCGGCCGGAACGGGCGCGGGAGCGGCCTCTGGCACAATGGCGGGGCGGTCGACCACGGCATCTACCGGCGTCTCGCCCCCGGCGACCGCATGCGCTTCGTGCTGAGCGGCGGGGGTGGCTACGGCGACCCGTTCGAGCGCGAGCCCGAACGGGTGCTTGCCGACGTCGAGCAGGGCTATGTATCGTTCGAAAGCGCCGCGGAAGACTATGGCGTCGTCATCGACGGGGCCGCGATGACCGTCGACGCGGAGGCGACCCGGCGCCTCCGCGCCAGGGGGCGGCCGCCGGCGACGTGAAGGCCGCGGGCGGCCGATTCGGTTGGACAAAGGGGAATTTCCGCTTCTACTGTCGATGCCCCCTTCGCGGGACCGCCAGTCGAACGCGCCGGACGCCTTGCTCATGGACGGAGCCCTGAAGACAGACCCCTTCTGGTGGGAGGCCGCGCCGCGCCCCGATCCGGAGCCGGAGGCGCTGCCGTCGCGCGCCGACGCCGTGGTCGTGGGCGCAGGCTTCACGGGCCTCAGCGCCGCGCTCACGCTGGCGCGGGCCGGGCGCAAGGTCGTGGTGCTGGAGAAAGACAGGCCGGGGGAGGGCGCGTCGAGCCGCAACGGGGGCATCGCCAGCGCCAGCCTCCGGCGCAGCTTCGGCGGCATGATCCGCGCCTGGGGGCTGGAGCGCGCGAAGGCCGTGGAGGCCGAGGGGATCGCTGCGCGCGCCGACCTCGCGCGCTTCATCGAGGACGAGGGCATCGACTGCGACTGGAAGCTGACCGGCCGCTTCACCGGCGCGATGCGGCCGAAACACTACGAGTCCATGGCCGCGGAATGCGAGCTGCTCAACCGCCACCTGGACTACGGCGCCCGGATGGTGCCGAAGGCGGAGCAGCACGCGGAGGTGGGCTCTGACCTCTATCACGGCGGCATGGTGCGCGAGGACATCGGCGGGCTGCATCCCGGCAAGTTCCACCAGGGGATGCTCGACCGGGCGCTGGAGGCGGGCGTCGCCGTCCATGCGCGCACGGCGGTCGAGGCGGTCGAGGACGACAGCAGCCTGAAGCGCGTCCGCACCGCGCGGGGCAGCATCGCCGCGCCGCATGTCGTGGTGGCGACCAACGGCTATACCGGCCGTTCGATGCCCTGGCTCCGGCGGCGCATCGTGCCGATCCCGAGCCAGATCGTCGCGACCGACCCGATCCCGAAGGAGATGCTCGACCGGCTGATGCCGAAACGCCGGATGCTGGGCGAGACGCGCAACCTCTACCACTATTTCCGCCCCGCGCCGGACGACAGCCGCATCGTGTTCGGCGGCAGGGCGGGCGCGCTCACCGACGACGAGTCCCGCAAGGCCCAGCGGCTGGGCGCCGGGCTCGTGCAGATTTTCCCGGAGCTCGCCGGCGTCGGCATGACCCACTGCTGGTTCGGCTATACCGGCTTCACCTTCGACTTCATGCCGAAGCTGGTGGTGCATAACGGCGTGCATTACGCCGCCGGCTTCTGCGGCTCGGGCGTGGTCTGGGCGCGCTGGCTCGGCATGAAGGCGGCGCAGAGCATCGTGGGCAACCGCCCGCCGGAGACGGCCTTCGCCGCCGGCGACTTCGCCACCCGCCCGCTCTATTACGGCCGCCCCTGGTTCCTGCCCTTCATGGTCGGCTGGTACGAGTTCAAGGACCGGGCCGGGCTTTAGTCCGGACTTTCGCGACGGTCACGGCTGTTCCAGCACCGCCGTCGCCTCGATCTCCACGACGGCCTCGTCCTCCGCGAGGCCCGACACGACCAGCAGGGTCATCGCCGGGAAGTGGCGGCCCAT
>JAJECZ010000297.1 GCA_022821735.1 Alphaproteobacteria bacterium
TGCGACCATCCTCAGGGACAGCGCGCCGCTCGTGCTGCGAACGGTCAAGCGTTTCGTGCGCGATACCGTGGTCGCGCGCGGCCCCTCCGAGCTCCAGGCGCTGGCCCGGCGGGAGCTGCTTTCGATCAGCCGCAGCGAGGACCAGAAGGAAGGCGGGTGCGCGTTCCGCGAGAAGCGCAAGCCCATGTTCACCGGCCGATGAGCGCGGAAGTCGTCTTCGAGGTCCGGGACAGGGTCGGCCTCATCCGCCTCAACCGGCCGGAAAAGCTCAACGCCTTCACCAACTCCATGCTCGAAGACTGGCTGGAGGCGCTGGACGAAGCGGAAGCCCGCGAGGATGTGCGCTGCCTCGTCATCACCGGCACGGGGCGCGGCTTCACCACCGGCGGCGATGTCTCGACCATGGGCGAGGGCCAGGACAACAGCCCGCGCGCGACCAAAGACCGCATCTGGGAGACGATCCAGGCGGTGCCGAAACGGCTCGCAACCATGGACACGCCGACGATCGCGGCCGTCAACGGCGTCGCGACCGGCGGCGGAGTGGACGTCGCGCTCGCCTGCGACATACGGGTCTGCGCCGCCTCCGCCCGCTTCGCCGAGACCTATTCCCGGCTGGGCCTGATCCCTGGCGCGGGCGGGGCGTATTTCCTGCCCCGCACCGTGGGCGTTGCCCGCGCGCTGGAGCTGCTCTGGACAGCGGAGTTCATCGACGCGGAGACGGCCGAGCGCATCGGGCTCGTGAACCATGTCTATCCGGACGAGAGCTTCCTCGACGACGCGATGGCACTTGCCGGGCGCATCGCCGCCGCCGCGCCGCTCTCGGTGCGCTACATCAAGCGGACGGTCTATCGCTCGCTCGCCACCGACATGCTCACCAGCTTCGACCTCGTGTCCTCGCACATGACAGTCGTGCGCTCGTCCGAGGACCATGTCGAGGCCGTCTCGGCTTTCCGCGAAAAGCGCACCCCCGAGTTCAAGGGCCGTTGACATCCCCTGCCCCGCCTGCGGCCGCACCGGAACATGACACTTCATGACATCACATGACACTTCATGACGCTCCTGCCCTTCCGGCGTTCTCCGGTGCGGGGCATATTGGCCGCTCCGATTGCCGCTTCCATCAGGAGACCTGAACCTTGCCCAAGTTAACCGAACAGGACCTTGCCGCGCTGCGCGCCCTCGATACGCCCACGATCTGCAATGCGCTGGAGGTTGTGGCCGGCAGCCGGCTGAACACCGGCTTCACGGTCGAGCCGCTGGTCTGCCCGTTCCCGGACCTGCCGCCCATCGTCGGCTATGCGCGCACCGGCACCATACGCTCGCAATTCCCGAGCGCCGTGGGCGGCGATGACGCCGCGAAGCTCAGGGTTTCCTACTACGACTATGTCGCCCATGGCGGCCCCGCGCCGCAGATCGTGGTGCTGCAGGACCTCGACGGCCCGCGCGCCGGCTTCGGCGCCTTCTGGGGCGAGGTGAACTCCAACATCCACAAGGCGCTCGGCTGCCTCGGCGTCGTCACCGACGGCTGCATCCGGGACATTCCGGACTGGGCGGACGGCTTCCAGGCCGTGGCCGGCTCGATCAAGCCCGCGCACGCCCATGTGCATGTGGTGAGCTATGGCGGGCAGGTGAGCGTCGCCGGCATGATCGTCAACGACGGCGACCTTGTGCATGCCGACCGGCATGGCGCGGCCGTGATTCCCGTCGACCAGGCGCGCGAAGTGCCGAAGGCGGCGGCCGAGGTCGCGGCCAAGGAGAAGGTCGTGCTGGATGTCTGCCGCGGTGCCGGCTTCACCTTCGAAAAGCTGAAACGCGCCATGCTCGGCCCCGAAGACGTGCACTGAGGGCGCCGGGGCTTCCCGCCATGCGCCTTCCTCTCCTGCCGCTGGCTGCGATGGCCGGGCTGGTCGCGCTCTCCAATGTGCTCGTCCAGTATCCGCTCGGCGACTGGCTGACCTGGGGCGCGTTCACCTACCCGGTCTGCTTCCTGGTCACGGACCTCACCAACCGGATGCACGGCGCGGCGACGGCGCGGCGGGTCGTTTATGTCGGTTTCGCCGCGGCCGTGCTGCTGTCCATCGTGCTCGCGACGCCGCGAATCGCGGTCGCCTCGGGCTTTGCCTTCCTGACCGCCCAGCTTCTGGACGTGACGGTGTTCGACCGGATGCGGCAGCGGGCATGGTGGCAGGCGCCGTTGGTCTCCTCGATGCTCGGCTCGGCAGTCGATACGGCGCTGTTCTTCTCGATCGCCTTCTACGGCACCGGGATTCCCTGGGTCACGCTCGGGATCGGGGACTTCCTCTGGAAGGTGGCCTTCGCGCTTGCCATGCTAATTCCGTTCCGGCTGCTGATGCCGGCGACGGCGGGGCGGGCCGTTCAGTAGTGGGAGACGCCGCCTTCCGCCGGGATGACCGCGCCATTGACCATGCGGGATTCGTCCGACGCCAGGAAGAGCCCGATATTCGCAATGTCCTCCGGCGGACCGATGCTGAACGGATAGCTCTCGAAAATCGCGAAAGGCCCTTCTTTCGGCCGCTCCCCGCCCGGCCCCGGATAGCGCGCAAGGATGCGTTCGGTCAGGATGAGTCCGGGGCAGATCACATTGGCGCGCACGCCCTCGTCGGAATAGGAGCCGGCGAGCGAGCGGGTGTAGGAGATCAGCCCGCCCTTCGCCGCCGAATAGACATGGCTGGGCACGAAACCGCGCAAAGCTGCGACGGAGGAAATGTTGATGACGGCCCCGCCGCCGCCCGCGATCATGTGGGGCACGACATGGCGGCACATCAGCATCGGGCCCTTGAGGTCGAGCGGGATCGTGCGGTCCCAGACGGCGAGATCAACCTCGTGGATCTTCGAATCCTCGGGGACCGAGCCGCCGGCGCAGTTGAACAGGATGTCGATACGCCCGAACTCGGCCATCGCCGCCGCCGCGCAGGCCGCTGCAGAAGCGTCATCGGTCACATCGGTGCGGTGGAAGGCGGCGCCGGTCTCGGCTGCCGTCGCGGATCCGGCCGCTTCGTCGATTTCCGCCACCATCACCTTCGCGCCCTCGCGAATGAAGATGCCCGTGGCCGCTTTGGCGATTCCGGTTCCAGCCCCGGTAATCACCGCGGTCTTGCCTTCAAGCCGTCCCATATCCTGCACTCCTCTCGTTGCCGCCGCCCGTCAATAGGCGGAGATGCCGCCTTCTCCCGGGATGACCGCGCCGTTCACCATGCGCGACTCGTCCGATGCGAGGAAGAGCGCGATATTGGCGATGTCCTCGGGTTGGCCGACGCCGAACGGATATTGTTCGAAGGTGCCGATCGAGCCTTCGCGCGGGCGCTCCTCGTTCGGCTGGCGGTAGCGGGCGCGGACGCGCTCGGTCAGGATGAGCCCCGGACAGATCACGTTGGCGCGCACGCCCTGGTCCGAATAGGAGCCGGCGAACGATCGCGTGAACGAGATCAACCCGCCCTTCGCAGCGGAATAGATATGCGCCGGATGGTTGCCGCGCAGCGCCACGACGGAAGAGACATTGACGACGGCGCCGCCGCCGCCCGCGATCATGTGCGGCACGACATGGCGGCACATCAGCATCGGGCCCTTGAGATCGAGCGGGATCGTGCGGTCCCAGACACCGAGATCGACGTCATGGATCGCCGTGTCCTCGATCACCGACCCGCCAGCGCAGTTGAACAGGATGTCGATGCGTCCGAACGCGGCCATCGCCGCCGCCGCAGAGGCCGCGGCCGAAGCGTCGTCGGTCACGTCGGTGCGGTGGAAGGCGGCGCCGGTCTCGGCCGCCGTCGCGGCGCCCGCGGCTTCGTCGATCTCGGCCACCATCACCTTCGCACCCTCACGGATGAAGATTCCGGTGGCCGCTTTCGCGATTCCCGACCCGGCGCCGGTGATAATCGCCACCTTTCCTTCGA
>JAJECZ010000509.1 GCA_022821735.1 Alphaproteobacteria bacterium
TTGCTGGTCGTGTTCATGATCACCGCGCCGCTGCTTACCGTCGGCGTGCCGGTGGACCTGCCGGAGACCGAGGCCGCGCAGCTCTCCGACCGCGACGAACCGCTGGTGGTCACCGTCGATGCCAAAGGCAAGGTCCACATCCAGGAGACCGAGGTGGACCTCGACCGGCTTGCGGCGAAGCTGCGCGCGATCATGGGAGCGCGCAGCGACACCTATGTCTACGTCCGCGGCGACCGGGCCATCGCCTATGGACGGGTGATGGAGGTCATGGGGTCCTTGGCGGCCGCCGGTTTCGACAAGGTGTCGCTGATGGCCGAGCTGCCGCGCGCGGGAGTTTCCCGGTGACACATTCGAGCCTGCTCATCTCGGCGCTTGCCCATATCGGTCTCATCATCCTGGCCGCCGTCGGGCTGCCGGCGCTGCACGACCCGCCCGATCCGGTGGAGGTGCCGATTCCCGTCACGGTGACGATGGTGAGCGAGCGGACGGAAGCCAAGGGCCCCTTGCCGCCGGTGGAGCCGTCGCCTCCCGAAGCGCCGGCGGAGCCTCCCGAGCCGGAGCCGGTCGCCGCGGAGCCCCCGCCCGTCGAGGCGCCGCCTCCCGAGCCGGAACCCCGGGAAGAGCCCGTCCAGGTTGCCGCGCTCGAGCCGGAGCCGCCCAGGCCCGAACCACCGCCGGAGCCCGAGCCGGCGCCCGCGGTCGCGCCGCTCCCTCCGAGCCCTCCGGAGCCCGAGAAGGCGCCCTCGGCCCCGGATCCGAAGCCGCCGCCCCTGCCGCAGCGCCCGCCGCCGCAGCAGGCGCGGGCGAAACCGGCCCCCAAGCCTCCCGAACCCCAGCCGGCGCCTCCCCCGCTCCCGCAGGCCGCGCCGCAAGACCCGCCCGACGAACTCGCGGCGCTTCGCCAGGCCGCGCTTTCGAACGACCTCGATACCCTGCGAAGCGCCGTTTCGGACAAATCGCCGCCCCCGCGCGAGGAAGCCGAGGAGGCGGTGTTCACCGAATCGCACAGCCAACGGCTAAAGCGGCAACTCAAGAGTTGTTGGCAACCGATACGGGGCCTCGACCCTTCCGAAGATTACACCGTCAAGCTGAAGGTCACGCTCGGTCCCGACCGACGCGTCATATCGACCAAACCCGTCGACGTCAGGAACAGCCGCAGTTACCAGGCCGGCCGAGAATGGGCGGAGCGCGCGCTACGACACCCCTTGTGCGAGCGGCTGGATGTGCCCACCGGGTGGACATCGCTCACCCTGAATTTCGACCCGCGCCAAATGCAATAGACGAGGAGGCCGCAGACCATGCCACTCCCGTTTCTCCGTCTCGCCGTGGTCCTGGCGCCGCTGGCAGCGGCATTACCCGCTGCGGCGCAGGTGACCATCGACATCACCGAGGGCGTTCCGGATCCGGTGCCGGTCGCGATTGCGCCGTTCTCCGGCGCCGACAGGGAAGCCGCCCGTTTCGGGGACGACATCGCACAGGTCGTTCGCGCCGACCTCGAGAGTTCCGGCCTCTTCCGTGCGATCTCCGAGGAAGCATTCCTGTCGCGCCCCAAGGACGCCAACCGCCGCCCGGACTTCAACAATTGGCGCGTCATCGGCGCGCATCTGCTGGTCGTCGGCGAGACCTCCATGCAACCAAACGGCGACCTGCACGCCCTGTTCCGGCTCTGGGATGTGTTCACCCAGCAGCAGCTCGTGGGGGTGACCTACACCACCCCCGCTGAAAACTGGCGACGCCTCGCCCACAAGACCGCCGACGCCATCTACAAGCAGGTCACCGGCGAGGAGGGCTACTTCGACAGCCGTATCGTTTATGTCTCGGAGACGGGGCCTGCGGATAGACGCCGGAAACAGCTTGTGCTGATGGACCAGGACGGCGCGCGCGCGCGCGATCTCACCGACGGGGCCAATCTCGTGCTGACGCCGCGCTTCTCGCCGACGGAACAGGAAATCATCTATCTCTCATACGACCGCCCGAACCAGCCGCCGAGCGTGCATATTCTGGACATCGATACCAAGCAGCACGAAGCGCTCGGCCGGTTCCCCGGGATGCAATATGCGCCGCGCTTCTCCCCGGACGGGAACAGCGTGCTGATCACGATGACCCAGGAGGAAGGCAATTCCGATATCTTCGCCATGGACCTCGGCACGCGCTCGCTCACGCGCCTTACGCACACCGCCGGCATCGACGCGGCTGCCTCCTACAGCCCGGACGGCTCCCGGATCGTGTTCGAGTCCAAGCGGAGCGGCACCCAGCAACTCTATGTCATGAACGCCGACGGGTCAGAGCCGCGCCGGATCAGCACCGGCAGGGGCAGGTTCGCCACACCGGTCTGGTCCCCGCGCGGCGACCTCATCGCCTTCACGAAGATCCTGGGCGGGCAGTTCCACATCGGCACCATGCGACCCGACGGTACCGAAGCGAGAATCCTCGATTCGGCCTACCACGCCGAGGGGCCGACCTGGTCGCCCAACGGGCGGGTGCTGGCCTACTTCAAGCAGGACAGCGTCCAGGACCGCCGGGTGGGATTCTCACCGGGGTTGTGGCAGGTCAACATCACCGGAGGCGCGCCGCGCCGGATCGAGTCGGACACTGACGCATCCGACCCGGCCTGGTCGCCGATTTCCCCGTGAATACCCTTGTGCCGAGTATCGAATGCCGCACAATGGCGCCGATTCGCGGCCGGCTCATTCGCCGTGAAACAGAAGGAGATTTCGGATGTCGATGAAACTGCTGGCGCCGGCTCTGGCGCTGGTGCTGCTCGCCGCCTGCGAGACGGGCTCGGAGCTGGACGACGGCAAGGCGGCCGCTCCGCCTGCAACCACAGGGACCCAGGCAGCGGCCAAGCAGGACCAGGGGGTTGCCTCACAGACGCTGGCACCACCGCCGGGGTCGGCAGAAGAACTGCAGGAGGTCATCGGCGACCGGGTGCATTTCGCCTACGACCAGCACGACCTCGACGCCCAGGCGCAGGACCAGGTTGCGGCCTGGGCGAATTGGCTCACCGCGCACAGCGGCCTGTCGGTGGTCGTCGAAGGCCACGCGGACGAGCGCGGCACGCGCGAATACAACCTGGCGCTCGGCGAGCGGCGCGCGGCCGAAGTGCGCCGCCAGTTGATCGCTTTCGAAATCGATGCCAACCGGGTGCGGATCGTCAGCTACGGCAAGGAAAGGCCCGAAGCGGTCGAATCGAATGAGGAGGCCTGGGCCAGGAACCGCCGTTCGGTGATGATCCTCGACTGAATCGGCCATGCGCGTCCTGGCGTTCCTGCTGCTTTGCGCCCTGCCCTCCGGGGCAGCGGCGCAGACAGCGGATTACGCCCGGCTGATCGAGAATCGGCTCTCGGCCTACGAGCGCGAATTGCGCGCACTCAACAACACCGTCGAGCGGCTACAACGCCGTCTCGACGGTATGGAGTTGCGGGTGGAGGCGCTCGAACGCGCCGCCGCGCAACAACCGGACGAACGCCCCGAACCTCCGGCAGCGGATGCCGGGGAGGCGGCTCCCCCGGTCGCGGCGGCAGGCGAAACCAGGGCGGCAGCGCCGGCTGCACTGCCGGAAGGCAACGCGCTGGAGCTGTACAAACAGGGGCGGAACCTGCTGCTCCAGGCGCGCCTGGCGGAGGCCGAGGAGGTCTTTGCGACTTTCCTGGAGGACTTTTCCGGGCACGAGCTGGCCAACAATGCCAGGCACTGGCTGGCGGCCAGCCTTGCCGGGCAGGGAAAGCACGGCGCCGCCGCACAGCAGTTCCTGCTCGCTTACGAAAGGGACCCTGAAGGTCCCAAGGCCCCCGACAACCTGCTGAAGCTGGGCCGGGCGCTGGCGGCCCTCGACAAGCGGGAGGAAGCCTGCATCGCGCTTTCGCGGCTTTCGCGCAAGCACAGGCAGGCGCCGCAAACCGTCATTGCCGCCGCCGACGCCGAGCGCCGGCGGCTCAAGTGCTGACTCCCGCGCCGCCCGACCCGGCGTTTGACCTTGCCATGAGGCGGCTCGGCCCGTTCGAGCGCAAGCCGCGCATCGTTGCCGGCGTCTCGGGCGGCCGCGACAGCATGGCGCTCGCGCTGATGGCCAAGGCCTGGACCGATGCGCGCGGCGGAGACCTCCTCGCCGTCACCGTCGATCACCGTCTTCGGCCCGAGTCCGCCGATGAAGCGGCGGAAGCGGGCGTCCGGCTTTCCCGGTTCGGCATCCCGCACCGGATCATCGTCCGCGCCGGACCGCTCGCGGCCGGAAACAGGCAGGCCGCGGCGCGCGGTGCCCGGTACCGGCTTCTCGCCCGGGCCTGCCGCGATACAGGGGCCTTGCATCTTCTGGTCGGTCACCATCTGGAAGACCAGGGTGAAACGGCAGCGATGCGGGCCGAACGCGGCAGCGGCGACCACGGCCTCGCCGCCATGACGCCCCTCAGCGAGCTTCCCGAAATGCGCCTGCTGCGCCCGTTGCTGGCGCGACCCCGCTGCGACCTTGAAGCCTACCTGGTCCGCCTGGGAGTCGAGTGGACGGACGACCCGACGAACCTGGAGCCCTCTTCGGCGCGGGCCCGGCTGCGTGCCGCCATGACGGCCGCGCAGTTGGGCAACATGGGCTGCGAGGCCGCCGAACGGGCATCCTCGCGCCGCCTGCAGGAGGAGAAGGTAGCCGAACTGCTGGTGCAGACGGTCGAACTCCATAAAAGCGGCATCGCGCGCATCGACGTCCCGCGGATGCTCGCCTCGCCGGTCGGCGAAGCTGCGCTCGGGCGCCTGATCGCCACTGTCAGCGGGCGGGTTCACCCGCCCCGCAGCGCGAGACTGGCCGGGCTCGCGGCACGGCTTACGGAGACGGCGTCGGCGGCCACGCTGGGAGGCTGCGCCCTGATTCCGGCCCGCTCTGGCTGGTGGTGCGGCCGGGAGGCCGGCCGGATTCGGGAGGTGCTGAAACTCGGCCCCGGCGGGCAAGGGCTCTGGGACGGGCGTTTTCGCGTCGTCAATCCGGGTCCGTCGCCTGTTGCGGTCGGACGGCGACCTCGCGCGGCCCCGGCGGACGCCCGCCCCTGGCCTGCTGCGCTCGACCGCGCCCTGCCCGCCTTCTTCGGCGAGGACGGCCGGCGTCTGGAATCGGGTAAATCGACATGCGGGCTTGACGAAACCGCATGCCTTTATGCGACATTCCGGCCGCGCGCCGCGCTGGCAGGCTCGGGATTCGCTCTTGTTTCCAGCGGCGCAAGACTTAACTAGACTCGGAACACCCCCTCACCGTTCCACGCCGGCCGGAGGCCTCCGCTCAAGAAGATGGGCAAGAATATTGCGATATGGCTCGTACTCG
This sequence comes from Alphaproteobacteria bacterium, assembly GCA_022821735.1. Taxonomy (GTDB): domain Bacteria; phylum Pseudomonadota; class Alphaproteobacteria; order Bin95; family Bin95; genus Bin95. The sequence goes on from JAJECZ010000509.1 coordinate 5,306, forward strand.
GCGTTCTGCTGATCCTGCTCTTCAACGTCTTCCAGGGATCGGGCAACCGGAGCGGGCAGAACGGTCTTCCGTTCTCGGACTTCGTCGCCCAGGTCGAGGCGGGTCATGTCGAGGAGGTAACGATCCAGGGCCGCACGATCGTCGGCCAGACCAAGGACGGCAAGCGCTTCACTACCTACACGCCCGATGACCCCGGTCTCGTCGAACGGCTGAGAAAGGGCGGTGTACGGATCAACGCGGTGCCGCCGGACGACGGCCTGTCGCTCGTCTCGATCCTGATTTCCTGGTTCCCGATGCTGCTGCTGATCGGGGTGTGGATCTTCTTCATGCGCCAGATGCAGTCCGGCGGCGGGCGCGCCATGGGCTTCGGCAAGTCGAAGGCGCGGATGCTGACGGAGAAATCCGGGCGCGTCACGTTCGAGGACGTTGCCGGCATCGACGAGGCCAAGGAAGAGCTGGAGGAAGTGGTCGAATATCTGCGCGACCCGCAGAAGTTCCAGCGCCTCGGCGGCCGCATCCCGAAGGGCGTGCTGCTGGTGGGGCCGCCCGGCACCGGCAAGACGCTGCTCGCGCGCGCCATCGCCGGCGAGGCGAATGTCCCCTTCTTCACAATCTCGGGCTCGGACTTCGTCGAAATGTTCGTCGGTGTCGGGGCGAGCCGGGTCCGGGACATGTTCGAACAGGGCAAGAAGAACGCGCCCTGCATCATCTTCATCGACGAGATCGACGCCGTAGGGCGCCATCGCGGCGCGGGGCTCGGCGGCGGCAATGACGAGCGCGAACAGACGCTCAACCAGCTCCTGGTGGAGATGGACGGCTTCGAGACCAATGAGGGCGTCATCCTGATCGCGGCCACCAACCGCCCGGACGTTCTCGACCCGGCGCTGCTGCGGCCGGGCCGCTTCGACCGCCAGGTGGTCGTGCCGAACCCGGACATTCTCGGCCGCGAAAAGATACTCAAGGTGCATCTCAAGAAGGTGCCGCTGGCCCCGGACGCGGAAGCCAAGGTGATTGCGCGCGCCACCTCCGGTTTTTCCGGCGCCGACCTCGCCAACCTCGTCAACGAGGCCGCGCTGCTCGCCGCCAGGCGCGACAAGCGTTTCGTCACCATGTCGGACCTCGAAGAGGCCAAGGACAAGGTCATGATGGGCGCCGAGCGCCGGTCGATGGTGATGAGTGAGGAGGAGAAGACGCTGACTGCCTATCACGAGGGCGGCCATGCGCTGGTGATGCTGAGCCTGGAGCACCACGATCCGCTGCACAAGGTGTCCATCGTGCCGCGCGGCCGCGCGCTGGGCGTGGCCCACTTCATGCCCGAGCGGGACAAGTACAGCCAGTCCAAGGTCGAGCTGCAGGCGCTGCTGGCGGGCCTGTTCGGCGGGCGCGTGGCGGAGGAGCTGATCTTCGGCGAGGAGAAGGTGACGACCGGGGCGGCCTCCGACATCCAGCAGGCGACCCGCATCGCCCGGCGCATGGTCACGGAATGGGGCTTCGGCGAGGACCTCGGGCCGCTGCGCTACGCCGACAATGAGGAGGAGGTCTTCCTCGGCCACTCGGTGGCGCAGCGCAAGAACGTCTCCGACGAGACCGCGCGCATCATCGACGCCGAGACGCGGCGCCTGGTGGAGGAAGGCGAAACCACCGCGCGGGCCATCCTGACCCGGCGGATCGACGACCTCCACACCGTCGCCAGGGCCCTGTTGGAGTTCGAGACGCTGAGCCGCGACGAGGTCGAGGCCGCCATCCGTGGCGAGCCGATCCGGCGCGACGACCCCGCGGCGTCCGGCACCGAGGGGCCGATGCGCGGCGCGTCGGTGCCCTCCAGCGGCCAGCGCGGGCGCGGCGCGAGCCCCATGCCCGGAGGCCTCGGCCCCGAACCGCAGCCGGAAGGCTAGGCGCTCCAGCCGGCGCCGGTCCCGGCCTTTGTCCAGCCAGCCGTCCCGCTTCGCCGGCCTCTCCACCCGGCGGCCCCTGCTCATGGGCGTGGTGAACGTGACGCCGGACAGCTTCTCCGACGGCGGCGACTGGTTCGACCCGGAGGCCGCCATCGGCCGCGGCAGGGCGCTTGCAGCGGCCGGCGCCGAGATTGTCGATGTCGGCGGGGAATCGACCCGGCCCGGCGCCGTCGAGGTCTCCGAGGCGGAGGAATGCCGGCGCATCCTGCCGGTCGTGGCGGCGCTGGCGGCCGACGGCATTCCGGTCTCCGTCGATACGCGCCATGCCCGCGTGCTGCGCGCCGCGCTCGCCGCCGGGGCCTCCATCGCCAACGACGTCTCGGCGCTCACCGCCGACCCGGCCTCGCTCAGCCTTGTGGCCGAGACGGGCGCCAGCGCCGTGCTGGTCCACATGCAGGGCGGGCCGGAGACCATGCAGGAAGACCCGCGCTATGAGGACGTGGTGGAGGATGTGTTCGCCTTCCTCGCCGGCCGGGTCGAGGCCTGCCGGGAGGCGGGCATCGGCCCGGAGCGCCTCGCCGTCGATCCGGGCTACGGCTTCGGCAAGACAATGGAGCACAATCTGGACCTGCTGCGCGGACTGGAGCGTTTCCGCGCGCTCGGATGCACGGTCGCGATCGGCGTCTCGCGCAAGGCATCGCTCGGGCGCCTCTCGGGCGAGCCGGACCCGAAGCGCCGCTTGCCGGAATCGCTGGCCGCCGGCCTGTTCGCGCTCGACCGGGGCGTGCGCCTGCTCCGCGTCCACGATGTCGGGGAAACCCGCCGCGCGCTTGCGGTCTGGCAGGCCCTCCACCATGTTTGAGACCATGGACGGCAGCGGAACACGCCGGCTTTTCGGCACGGACGGCATTCGCGGGCGGGCGAATGTCGAGCCGATGACGCCGGAGACGGTCATGCGCGTGGCGATGGCCGCGGCGGCCCGCTTCGGCGGCAACGGACATCGAACCGCCGTGATCGCCAAGGACACGCGCCTTTCCGGCTACCTGCTGGAGCCCGCGCTCGTCTGCGGCTTCATCGCGCTCGGCTGGGACGCGGTGACGGTCGGCCCGCTGCCGACACCCGCAGTTTCCGTGCTGACGCGCTCGCTCAGGGCCGATCTCGGCGTCATGCTGTCCGCCTCGCACAACCCGTTCCGCGACAACGGCATCAAGATTTTCGGCCCCGACGGTTACAAGCTCTCCGACGCGGAAGAGCACGCCATCGAGGCCGCGATGGCCGAGGTGGAGGGCCGCCGCGCCGCCCCGGAGGCGCTCGGCCGGGCCCGGCGCATGGAGGACGCGCAGGGCCGCTACATCGAGGCGGTGAAGAGCAGCTTTCCCCAGGGCATGCGGCTCGACGGGCTCAGGATCGCCCTCGATTGCGCCAACGGGGCCGCCTACCGGGTGGCGCCGGCCGTGCTGTGGGAACTCGGCGCGGAGGTCATTCCGGTCGCCGTCTCGCCGGACGGCACGAACATCAACGAGGCCTGCGGGGCCGCGCATCCGGAAACGATCTGCCGGGCGGTGAAGGAGCACGGCGCCGATATCGGCCTCTCTCTCGACGGCGATGCCGACCGCCTGGTGCTGGCCGACGAAACCGGCAGGCCGGTGGACGGCGACCGGGTGATGGCGCTCATCGCGACCGCCTGGCAGCGCCGCGGCCGGCTGCGCGGCGGCGCGGTCGCGGCGACGGTGATGTCCAACCTGGGCCTCGAACGCTATCTGGACGGCGTCGGCTTGCGGCTGGAGCGCACCCGCGTCGGCGACCGTTATGTGGTCGAGCACATGCGCGCCAACGGCCTCAATCTCGGCGGCGAACAGTCCGGGCATGTCGTGCTGCGCGACTTTTCCGCGACCGGCGACGGCCTGCTGGCGGCGTTGCAGGTGCTGGCGGAGCTTGTGGCGGGCGGCAGGCCGGCGTCGGAGGCGCTCGCCCTCTTCGAGCCGCTGCCGCAGCGCCTCGAGAATGTGCGCTACGGCGCGCGCGACCCGCTCGCGGCGCCCGCCGTGCGGAAAGCGGTGGCGGACGCCGAAGCGCGGCTCGACGGCGTCGGCCGGCTGCTGATCCGCAAGTCCGGCACCGAGCCATTGATCCGCATCATGGCCGAGGCCGAGGACGAGCATCTCGTCGGCGAGGTCGTGGAGGGGCTGGCCGCGGACATAAGGGCGGCGGTCTGAAGGAACAGCGGCCGACGAGCCGGAACGCCCGCTGCAAATTCCCCTCTCCCCGCTTGCGGGGAGAGGACGGGTGAGG
>JAJECZ010000083.1 GCA_022821735.1 Alphaproteobacteria bacterium
GGCCAGGTTGCCCTCCGCCAGGCGCTGCCACGGCCCCCCGGCGATGGCGGCGGCCCGCGGCAGGTCGCCCACGGCGGCGGCCATGGCCGCGCGGATGCCGGGCGGGTCGCCGAACCACGCGCCGGCCAGCAGCGCGGCGGAGGGATCGGCGGCCACGCGGCCGCGCCACCCCTGATCCAGAAACAAACCGGCCATGGACGGACTGCCCGCTACGCGCCCCCGGGCGCGCTCAACGCGGAAGGCCCCGCGGCGGGCGGCTCAGCCGGACAGGAAAAGGCCAAGGGCGCGACCGCCGCCGAATCGCCCGTTGGTTCGATTTGATGTCCAATGATAGCGTTTGCCGCACTAAATGAAATGCCGACACTACCCCCCGGTAAGCGTTGCTAGTATAAACTTTTCCCATGCTCAATGCGCTGCTTGCAAAAAGTGACTGGCCCCGCGGCCATCCACCATTCAATTTATCGGCATGCGCCGGGCGGCGCAACACTTTGGGCGATGCCGCGTGCTTCGCGTCCCTGTCCGGAACGGGCGGGGCCATGGCGCGGCGGGGCGGGGCGGCCGCGGCGGCGCGGCGGCGGACAGCGAACGCGGTCGCGAACCGACCGTAGGGAGGCGAGTATGAGTGCAACAGATTATCCACAATACGCCGCGACGCTCCGGGTCGAGGGAGGCGATTTCCATGTCGGCGACCTCCAGGTCTCGGAGGAGTACAACGGCGGATGGACGGCGAGGCTCTCGTTCCGGGTTACCGAGCGGGGCCGCCCGGTCGAATCCGTGCTGACCGCCATGGGCACGGCCATCAACGCGGGCATCTTCGTGGGCATGAAGGCGTCGATCTACATCGGGGCGCGCGCCGACGAGGATGACGAGGACGGCAGGCAGCTCCGGTGCTTCCCGGGGTTCGTCGCCTCGGTCGAGCCCTTCCGGAGCTACAGCCAGCGCACCCGCAGGGCCGAGACCTATCTCCAGGTCATCGTGCAGGACGTCGTCAATCACCTGAGGAAGCAGCACGTCTGGGGCGCGTTCCGCGCCCACTCCGCGGCCGAAATCGTGGGCGGCGTGCTGGGGTTGGCGGCGGGCAACGACGGCCGGGCCACGCTCAAGCCGGTCGTGCCGGAGCATCCCTCGATCACCTTGCACAACGGCTTGCGCGGGGACCTGGACTTCATCCCGCACGCTATCGCCGCCGGCCAGTCCATGGCGGCGTGGCTCGGCGAATTCTTCGGCCGCCTGGGCATCCGCCTGGAGGTGATGACGGATGTCGAGAATTGCGAGGTCCACCTCATGCTCAACGACAAGGCGCCCAGGGACGTCTCGTTCCAGATGGGCATCGGCCCCGAAACCGGCGACGACGACCCGCCCGACGGCCAGGTGGAGGTGGGCGTCATCGGCTCCTATCGCGGCAGCCGTTCGCGGGCCGGCCTGCTCGACGACCCGACCAAGGGCGCGTTCCGGCGCCTCGGATACGGCCCGATCGGAGATGTCGTTTCCGGCGAGCACGTCAGCCTGGAGGAGGCGCAGATGCGCGCCAGCTTCGAGACCCGCGGCCGCGGGGCGGAACTGCTGGTGGCCAGCCTCCGGTCCCGCCAGCCGTCGATCCGTCCGGGGCGCACGATTCAGCTCGACAGGCGCCTGGTCCCGGCCATTCCATGGTCCAGCTACTGGCAGGTCTCGTCGGTGATCCACGTCATCAGGGGCTTCTCCTACGAGAACTCGATGAACGTGATGCGGGGCGATATTCCCTGGCATCCGTCGCGCCCGCGCCAGCGCCCGGTCGTGATCGTGCCCGCCAGGGTCGACGCCGGGCCCAATTTCAGCAACGGCGAGGAAGTCCCGCGGGACCGGCTCGGCCGGATCCCCGTGGGCTTCCCCTTTTCGCCCTTGCCCTTCGAGGCGGGGGTCACCCAGGGTTTCGACGTGACCGACGACCAGCGCGTCACGAAGGACGATTTCGCCTACATCCTGAGAGACCCCGATGGCGGCGAGTCGCCCCACTACTGGAGCCACATGGACGCCCAGGGCATGCGGGATACGCTGCAGAAGGCCGCGGGCGACGGCTCCTGGCTCACCGGGGATGCCAAGCAGGAGGCCGTGGAGCTGGCCGACACGGAAGCCCGGGAGGAGGACATCGAGAAGTTGTACAACGGCGAATACGACGATCCGTACGGGGGAAGGGCGGACAGCAGTCTGACGGACAGCGAGCTCGAGCAAAGGCAGAAGCGGGAGGCCGAGCGCACCCGCACCTACCGCTACATGGCCTGGAAGCGCGCCCTGGCGTACGAGGAAAGCGGCGGCGACTACGACCACGACGGCTACACCACCGTGATCGACGGGCGCATGAGCGACGATCTGAAGGCCGAGTTCGCCACGCCGGCGAAGCTCGAGAACCTCAGGCAGGAAGCCAGGGAGCGCCAGTCCAGCGATGGCTACACGCCTCCCGAAGAGGGCGAGGGGGATATCGTCGACGAATACCTCCGCCTGTTCGGCGAGGGCGCCGACAGTTCTCCGCTGCACCGCACGGCGGAACTGCAGAAGGACGCGGCGGACGAGCAATGGCCGCCGCGGCTGCCGCTGCCGGTCATGCAGCCCATGGCCGGCAGCCAGCACGGGTTCGTGAGCGGGCATCGCCAGGGCGACGCCTGCCGCGTGGCCGTGCACGACGTGATGCGCGCCGAGATCGTCGGCTTCCAGTACCGCAGCGACCGCGACCTCAACCAGGCGTCGATGGCCGGCGCGGTGGCGGGAATCGTCGTGGAGCACAACCGCGGGGCCGGCTGGTCGGGAATGGTATTCCGCAAGACAAAGCAATAGCGCGGTCCGGGCCGCGGGCGGGCCTTTCCGGCCCGGCTCGCGGGCTGCGGCCGGCAGGAGAGGAGACGAGCCATGTTTAAAGTCCTGTCCGGAGAAGTCGATGTCCTCGATACCGGCGTCACGCTGGGCGCCATCGACTGGTGGGTCAACGAGACGCGCCAGGGTTGGCAGGGTCTGGCCACCTTCAAGCCCGCCCCGGGGGAAGGGAAGCTGCGTCCGGGTTTTGCGTTTCAGCGCACGATCGAGGAAGGGATAGCGCCCGAGTCCGGCATTGTGTTCGGCATTTGGGGCCGGGACGAGTCCGACTACCAATACACCAAGGACCCCCGCGGCGAGGACGTGGATTACATCCGCGCCTGGCCCTCGGTCGTCACCTCGCTCTACGCCCCCCACGAACTCGACATGGAGACGGATTCGGACAACGAGGACGAGGGATCGATGATCCTGTTCTGCGACCCGATCACCCATTTGCTCGGAAAGCGCATCTGGGGCGTTTTCGGGACCAGCACCGCGGGGGAACTGCTTGCCGGAGGCATGCTGCTCGCGGCGGGCGTCGACGCGGCGCCGAGCCTGCGGCCCGCGATTCCCGGCCTGCCGGAGATCATCATCCACGAGCAGGTGCGCGATGTGCGGATGCCCTACGCCATCGCCAGCGGCGAAGTGCTCAGCGATTGGCTGGGCGCCATCTTCGGCCGCCTCAGCATCCGCATCGAATTGCTCGGCGACCGCAATGGCGCCCTGCATGTGTCGCTGCGGGACGGCGAGCCCGCGGGGTCCCCGGTCCGGATGTCGATAGGCAACGTGGTCAACGCCGAGACCGCAGTCGCCCACAAGTTCTCGCTGGGACCTTCGGCGGCGGAGGTGGAAAGCGGCGCCCTGGTGGACAACCCCACCATCGGCGAACCGCGCCGGATTGGCGACTCGTCCACCATCGGCAGGGTCTACGCTTCGGCGGGCGTTACCCTGGACCAGGCCACCGAACGGGCCGCCAGGGCCGAAGGCGCCGAATTGCTGCCATACAACACCGTCGAGATCACCTCTTCTCAGCCCGGCTTGCATCCCGGCCGGATCGTGACCCTCGACAAACCGCTGACCGGCGCCCATCACTGGCAGGTGCACGAAATCCATCACTACGCCCAGGAAGGCTTTTACCACAACCGGGCTCAGATCATGAAGTTGGGCATCTGGACGCCCTTGCCGCCGCTCGAGCGCGGCGCGGTCATCGTCAGCGGCGTCGTGCACGACCCGCAGGCCGAAGCCTTCGGCCAGCCCGTCGAGCGGGATAAGCTGAGCCGCATACCGGTGCGCCTGAGTTTCGGCCAGGGCGGCGCCGGGTCGGGGTCGGGCGGCGGGGGCCGCGGCGTTTCCATCGTGGTCGACGGCGACGGCGACGGCACGGAAGGAGGCGGCAACGGCCAGACCGGCGGCGGCGGCGCGACGAACGGGAGCGGCAACGGCGGAAGCGGGGCGGAAGGAGAAGCGTCCACCGCCGCTCCGCCGCCTCCCGAGCTGATGCTGTCCGTGATCGGCCCGATGGCCGGAGGCGAGCATGGCTTCGTGCCCGAGCACCGGCACGGCGACATCTGCGAGATCGCGGTTCACGACCCGTTGTCGGCCGAGATCGTCGGCTTCAGCTACGCCGACCACATCGGCGTCGGCGACCGCGTGATCGGCGCCTCCATGGGAATGATCACGGACCACGGCCAGGACACTTGGGCCGGCATGATCTTCGTCCCCGCCGAGGAGGACGAATCGGAAGGGGGAGACTCGTCCGGTTGAGCCCCCCGCCGACCTTGGCTTCGCTGCCGCCCCTGCCGCCGGGCAAACCGCATTCGCGTATTGAGCTTCCCTCCTCATTCTCTTGCCTTTGCATAGTCCTTCAATGAACGATCGGTGGGGCAAGCATCTCCGGTTTCGCCGTCGCCGCGAATTTTCTGCCAGCGGAAGCGGCGGGCGATATGCTATATTTGGCCGCATGGCGACCGTCGCAGCCAGTTCCGGACAAGCCGCGCGGCCATGACGGCCCGGCTGCCCGGCATGCAGCGGATGCGCCTTTCCGACTGGGCGCGCCAGGAAGGGATTTCCCGGATCACCGCCTATCGGATGTTGCGCAAGGGCATTCTGCCGGTCAATGCCGAGCAGTCGCCGACCGGGCGCTGGTATGTGCTCGTGCCGGACTGGCGGTTCGGACGCACGGCCATCTACGCCCGCGCGTCCCGGGGCCGGCATCAGGTGGATGTCATCAACCGGCAGATTTCCTCCCTGTCGGACTGGGCCGCTCAGGCGAACAAGGTCATCTTCACCGTCGTCAAGGAAGTCGCCAATCCGCTGACCGACCCCCTGCCGAATCTGCAGCGGTTGCTGATGGATATCCAGGTCACCGAGATCGTCGTCTACAACCCCGATGTAGTGGGCATCGGCCGCCTGACACTGCTCAACGCCTCGCTCGCGTCCCAGCAAAGACTGATTCGGGCGGTGCATCCTTCGGTGCGCGAGGACGACCTCCAGCAAAGGCTCGACGAAATCCTGGAATTCATCGAGTGAGGCACGCCGCGCCGCGCGGGGAAGCGGCCAGCGAATGAGGGGCCGTCGGCCCGGCCGCGAATGCCCCGCTGCGCGGGCAGGCGGGCGCGGCGGGGGAGAAGCCGCCGCCGTCAGCGGGTTTTCGGCGGCTTGAGCGCCTCGCGCTCGCGTTCGGCGCGCCATTCGACCGTGCGCTGGGCGCCCAGCGTGTTGGCGCCGATCAGGTCTTCCTCCTCGATGCCATGGAGTTGCGCCGATACGAAGGATGCGTCGTCCACATTGGCGCCGGAGAGCCGTGCGTGGCGGAGCGCGCCGCTGCTGGCGTCCATCCCGGCGAGGTTCGCTTCGGTCAGATCGGTTTCGCTCCAGATGCTGGAGACCGCCGAGGCGTTTTCGAAGGACGCGCGCGCGAGGGCCGCTTCGGGGAACATGGCGCCGTTGAGGTTGGCGCCGTCGAAGCGGGCGCCCTCGGCCCGGGCCTTGGCGAACAGCGCGCCCCCGAGCGATGCGCGGCGCAGGTCGGCGTCCGCCAGGTCGCATTCGGCGAAGATGGCCGACTCGGCCCGCCGCAGGCGGGCGCCCGTGAAGTCGCTCTGGTAGAGGTTGCAGGAGAGGAAGTCCAGCCGGGACAGGTCCAGGCCGGCGGCCCGGGCCTTGACGAAGGAGGTTCGCTCGAAGCGCCCGTTCCCGAACCCGCAGACCGACAGGTCCAGTTCGTTTGCCATGCCGTCCTGCCAGCGGGCGTCCGGCGCCTCCAGCCGGCCGAAGCCGCCGCCGGAGATGCTGATGCGTTGCTGCTCCACCCCGCCGTCCCGGAAGCACAGGTGGCCGATGTCGCACTCGGCGATGGCCAGCGAATCGCCCGCCTGGGCGATTTCCAGCCTGTCCAGCTTCGATTCGGAGAACGTGGTCGCGTTCAGCACCCCGCCGACGATGGCGAAACTCGAGCCCGTACAGGCCGCGAACTGGGTCTGGGACAACGTGCAGTCAACGAACGCGCAATTCTCCAGCCGGCAGGCGTTGAAAATGCACATGGAGAAATCGACGCGCCTCATGCGCAAGTTGACGAACTCGCATTCGTGGAAAACAACGCCCGCAAGGTCCTCGTCGGTATAGTTTTCGTCGCGCCACGACTCTCCGGCAACGGGAATACCGGCCTGCCGATGAGCTTCGAAGGGGTATCTCAGTTTCATGCGCTTGCCCGCTCACTCATGCTTCGGCAGCGTGCGGCGGACAGGGGTACGACTTCAAGTATCCCGGCTTCATGCGTTCGCCCGTTCATGCTCATGAGCCCCTCCCGCCGCCAAGCCGCACTGGCGACAATTGCCCTGAGGTCTGGCGCGAAAACCCGCTTCCGCCGGTCCCCGGCAGGGCCCATGGTCCATGCGCGCAAACCGCCCCAACCGGGTCCATACAGACCGAATTTCCCGGGCCGCCCAAACGGCGTCCCGGTGTCCGGGCGTTCCGGCGGCGCGCTACTTGTTGCCGCTGGGCAGTTCGGCGACCAACCGCAACGACGCCGAGAGCTCCTCGAGCTGGAAATGCGGCCGCAAGTGCGCCACTGCCGTGTAGACGCCCGGCTTGCCGTCGACTTCCTTCACATCGACCCGGGCTTCCCGCAGCGGGAAACGCGCCTTCGTCGCGTGCGAGGCGCTGTCGTCGGAGGTGACATACTGGCCTATCCAGGAGTTCAGAAATTTCTGGATCTCGTCCTTCGAGGTGAATCCGCCCACCTTGTCCCGCATGATCGACTTCAGATAGTGCGCGAAGCGGGCGCAGGCCAGCACGTAGGGAAGGCTCGCCGAAAGCCGCGCGTTGGCGTTGGACTCCTCGTCCATGTACTTGCGCGGCCGGTTCACCGTTGCGCCGGAGAACACCACCGCGTAGTCGGTGTTGCGCGCGTGGCACAAGCCGATGATGCCCTGGTCGGAGAGTTCCTTTTCGCGCCGGTCCGTGATGGCGGTTTCCGTCGGACACTTGGTGATCATGGAGCCGGACAGGGACCGGTATGCGTGCAGCGGCAGGTCGGCCACCTTGCCGCCTGACTCCGTGCCGCGTATCGCCGACGGCCAGCCGTACTCCGAGAAGGAGTTCATGATCAGCGAACCCATCGACCAGGACGACGGCCCCCAGAGGTACTTTTCGTGATCGTCTCCGGACACATCCTCGTCGAAGTCGAGATCCTCGACCTCCATCGTGTCCGGCCCCCAGGGCATGCGCACCAGGGAGCGGGGCGCCGTGAGCACGAGATAGCGCGAGTCGGGGTTGTTGCGCAGCGAATTCCACGCGGCCATCTCGCTGGCGTCGAAGATCTTGCCCAGGTCGATGGGGCGGTCGAGTTCCGTGAAGCTGTCGAGGTCGAGCAGCCGCGGGCTCGCGCTGGCGATGAAGGGCGCATGCGCCATGGCCGCCACCGACGACACGTTCTTGAGGAACTGCACATCCGGCGGGGCGCGCCCGAACTCCATGTCGCCGATGATGAAGGTGAACGGCGACCCGCCCAGGGTGCCGAACTCTTCCTCGTAGATGGACTGGAAGAAGTGGGACTGGTCGAAACCGGCCGAACGGGCGAAATCGCGCTCCAATTCCCGCCTCCTGACGTTGAACACGCGCACGCGCAACGTGGACGAAAGGTCGTTCTCGGTCACGAGCTTGTGCAGATTCCGCCAGCTCGACTCAAGCTGCTGGAAGCGGGGATGGTGCAGCACCTCGTTCACCTGCGCCGAGATCAGCTTGTCGATGGCGGCAATGCGGTCCGCGATGGCGCGCTTGGCGCTGCCGTCGACGCGGACGCCCGCCTTCGTCGCTTCCTGGAGAAAACCATCGAGCATGTTTCGCGCGCCCGCGATCTGGTGCTCGTCGCGGACGAGCCGGCCGTCCTCGAAAATCTGTCCGAGCAGCGAGTCGGATTCGACGTTTGCGGCTACCTGGCGAGTTGTGGCCATTACTCATCCTCCCCCGTGTCGCCGTCAAGGCTGTCGAGCTGCTGGCGCAACGCGTCGCGCTTCTCGGTGTCGGCCAGTACGTCGGCCAGGATTCCGTCGAGCTTGTCGTTGGCCTCCACCTTGCCGAAGAGATCCGCCAGTTGCCGCCGGGCCTCCAGCAGTTTGGCGGTCTGCGGAAGCTGCGCCGCCACGCCCAGGGGGGAAAAGTCCTCGACGGAGTTGAATTGCAGATTCGCCTTGATCTGCTTGTCTTCCTCGCCGGAGATTTCGTCGTTTACCTCGATGGATACGGTGGGACCGATCCGGGACATGAGATTGTCCACGCCCCCGGGCTCCACTTCCACGAAGTCGCGTTCCTTGTATTCGGTGGGGTCCTGGGAATCCCCGGAAAGGTCGGAAACGACCCCTACCACCATGGGCAACTCCCGCCTCTCGACGGCATCGCCATCCTCCACATCGTATGTAATCTGTACCCGGGGCGGACGTACCTTGCCGACCCTGTGTTGACTCGAAGCCATGGTTTTTCCTCCCAAAAAAGCTGTTCAGCGGGACGCCACCGTCCCCAAGAGACTTATACCCTTTATGGCCGCCTACCGCAAATTTTAGTCGCCCGCCACAAACTTCAGTCTTGCCCAACAGCAATTCCCGTTCCCGCCTCGAACGCCGTTCCGATCGCCTTGGCGGGAATTGCCGGCCGCCACGGATTTGCTGGGCAAAGCGGCCCATAACCGATATAGTCCGAACCCATCGAGCCTTTTCACCGGTCTGGCCGGCAACTGCTTCCCGGCGCGGCCTCCGGGGGGCTGACCGGCACAAGGTACACCTACCGATGCTTATTGTCGTCATGATCGCCCTGCCGCTGATCGCCGTCAGGATGCACTACGAACTCCTGATCCTGGCCGAGAACGCGGTTGCCGCGCTGTCGCGATACCTGCGCGCCCGCGTGGCGCTGGCGGTGACCCTGGCGCTGGCCGCGCACATCGCCGAAGTGATCGTTTTCGGTCTTGGCTGGCATCTGCTGATCGTTGCGGGCGCCGTTGAGATCGCACCGTCCGCTCCCGCTTTGCTCGATGTCATCTACTTCTCGGGCTCGATCTATACGACTCTCGGCTTCGGAGACATCGTTCCCGTGAGCGGCGGCGGCCGCCTGCTGGCAACGCTGGAAGCCGTCACGGGGCTCGTGCTGATTGCGTGGACCGCATCCTTCACGTTCGACCAGATGCAGCGACGCGCCGGCGCGGGTACCGGCCGCGCATGAAGGCACTGCCTTCCACCGTTGAGTTCTACCGCAGGACGCCGGAATTTACCGAGGTAACGGTCCCGGACGGGCTGAGGAAATCGCATCGAACCCGGGCCGGTGTCTGGGGCCGGATCGTGGTCCTGGAGGGCAGGCTTCTCTATCGAATCCATGCGCCGCCCGCGGGGGAGTTCAGGCTGGACCCCGACAATCCCGGCGTCATCGAGCCCGCAGCCGAGCACGAGGTCGAACCGCTGGGGCAGGTGCGGTTCTTCGTTGAGTTCTATCGATGACCTCCGCACCCGCTACTGCGGATGCTCGCCGTAATAGAAGCGCAGCCGCCAGCCGGTCAGGGTTCCGGTGTCCTCGGCGGCCAGATCGGCCACATGCAGGGTCCACGTGCCGTTGGGATTCTCGCCGTAGAAGGCATTGCTCAGCAACCGCCAGCCCCGAAATCCCCCGAACGCATCGCGCAACCCGTCGTTGAACGGCGGGTTGAGCACGCTTGGCGTGCCCGCGGGCGAGCGCAGCGAAATCCCCAGATCCGCCGCATTGGCGTGATCGACCCCGATCTCCAGCACCACCGCCTCGATGCTTGCGGCGCCGGGCAGGCCCGTCACCTCGATGCTCGCCGCCGTGCCGGCGCCGTCGGCATCGGGGACCGCCAGCGGAAGCTCCGGCTCCGCTGCGGCCGTCACCCACTCCGATTCCACGAACGTTCCGAGGCTGTCCGGCGCATGGCTCGCCGCCAGGGCTACCGCGGCATCCATGTCCACGGCGCCGAAGCCGTACCAATTGTGAAAGTCGTAACCTGCGGCGTTGGTCTGCCAGGCGTGTTGCGCGACATAGGGCGTGCCGCCGAACGCTGCGCGCACTTCGGGGCGGTCCGGGTCGATCGTCCGCGCCGAGCGGGCGAGTATGTGCCGTACGTCGCGCCATGTGAGATCCGGATTGACCCCCAGCAACACCGCGAGCGCCCCCGCCACGGCGGGAGCCGCCGAGGACGTGCCGCCGAATGCGCTGACGTAA
>JAJECZ010000284.1 GCA_022821735.1 Alphaproteobacteria bacterium
GACATAGACGGCGAGGCGGTTCCCGTCCGGCCAGTCATAGACCGGGCGCGAGACGATGCTCGAATGGTCGTAGCGTCCGTGGGTCTCAAGCATGGGGCTTCTCCGCCAGGAATTCGGCAAGCCGCGCATTGTATGCGTCCGGCTTCTCGACATAGGCCGCGTGCCCGGCGCCTTCGAAACAGGTCATCCGGACATCCGGCAGCAATGCCGCGATCTCTTCGCCGCGTTCAGGCGGCGCGATGCCGTCCTCCATGCCGCAAAGCACGAGCGCCGGGATGTCGAGGGTCGGCAGGATGGCGCGGTTGTCCGTCCCGTCCAGAACGGCGACGCCGCCGGCGAACGCTTCGCGTGTGCCTTCGCCGGCGATCCCGGCAAGCCGGGCGAGGACGTCCGGCGGGGCGCCGGGCGCGGCCATGCCGACGGCCCGTGTCCTGCCCCGCTCCTCGGGCGTGAGCGTATCGAACTCGCGCAGGCGCTCTTCGAGCCCGAGCGCGCCGACGAAGCCGGCGCGGGTCCCGGACAGGACGAGCCTTTCGATGCGGCCCGGATGGCGGGAGGCGACGCGCGGCGCGATAATCCCGCCCATGGAATGGCCGAGCAGGACGGCCGTTTCGACGCCGAGCCGGTCCAGCAGGCCCATCGCTTCGTCGGCCCAGAGATCGGCGGTCGGCTCCGGCGCCGGGTCGGAGCCGCCGAAGCCGGGCGCATCCCAGCCGATCACCCGATGGCTGCCGGCGAAGGCCCGGTATTGTTCCTCCCAGGTCTTCGAGTTGCCGCCGATGCCGTGCATCAGCATCAGCGCAGGCCCCTGGCCCGCCTCGCGATAGGCGATCGGGCCGGACCGGCTGAGTTCGGGCAGGGTCATGGCGAGGTTCCTCTCATCGACACCCCGGTATCGTGGCTGCGGGGCAGGTCTCGATCAAGTGTGGGACCGGCTGGCGTTATGTGCTCTATGTCGCGAGTGGAGGCGATGCTTACAGGGAGTGAATGAGATGAGCGAATCCGTGACCATCGCCAAGGCGGAGTATGAGCGACTCTGCGCCCTGGAAGACGACTTCGAGGAGTTGCAGGCTGCGCTCGCCGTCGAAGCCCGAGTCGCTGCCGGCGCGGACGAACCGGTGCCGGCCCGTGTGGCCGACCGGCTCATCGATGGCGAGCCTCCGCTTCGTGTCTGGCGGGAGTATCGTGGATTTTCACAATCCGGACTGGCGCGCGCCACCGGCGTGCGTCGGGTCTGGATCGTTGAAATGGAGAGGGGCCGGAATATCGGATCGGTCCAGACGCTGCGCCGCCTGGCAGACGCTCTTCGCGTATCGATAGACGACCTTGCGCCTGCATGACGCGCATTGCCGGAAAGCGGCGGCGCCCTTTTTGCCCGTCCCGTCATCGTCGGGGCGACGGCCGCGTGGTCAGGATGGCGGCGGCGACGACCATGACGCCGCCGGAGACGATCCAGATGTCGGGCAGGTCGCCCCAGAGCCACCAGCCGAAGCCGACCGCCCAGACCAGGCTGAGATAGCGCAGCGGCGAGACGAGCGAGGCCGGCGCGAGGCGGAAGGATGCGATGATGAGGTATTGCGCGATGCCCGCCATGATGCCCGCGGCGCCGAACAGCAGCCAGTCGAACCAGCCGGGCCAGTGCGCCTGCCAGAACAGGCTGAGGCCGCCGCCGACCAGCGTCAGGACCTGGCTGTAGAGGAAGATGGTCGTGGAGGCCTCCAGCGTGCCGAGCTTGCGGGTGATGACATCGCGGCCGGCGGAGATGACGGCCGCTGTGATGGGCACGATCACCGCCCACTGAAAGGCCGAAGTGCCGGGGCGCATCATCACCAGCACGCCGACAAAGCCGATAAGAACGGCGGCCCAGCCGCGCCATCCGACGCGCTCGCGAAGGAGAATGGCGGACATGATCGTCAGGATGACCGGGCTCACGAAGACGACCGCCATGGCGTCGGCGAGCGGCAGCACGGCCCAGGACATCACGATGACAAGGCTGCAAAGGACCGCCAGCACGCCGCGCAGCATGGTCAGCTTCGGCGCGCGCGGGACCGCGAGCCGCCAGCCGCCGTCGCGACGCATCAGCCAGGCGACGACCGCCATGCCCGAAATCGTGCGGTAGAACAGGATTTCGCCGGAATGGTAGTCGGCGGTGAGCCATTTGGCGATGGCGTCCTGCGCCGTCAGGATGATGGTGCTGAGCACCATGTAGAGCGCGCCCAGCCGCGCATCCCTGTCCACGAGCCGCTTGTTCCCGCCACCGGAGGGCGTAGAGTAACTGTCATGGAAGCATTCGTCTCTACGGAATGGCTGGCGGCGCGCCTGGACGATCCGGCGATCCGCATTCTCGACGCGACCGTCCACCTGCATGCCCTGCCGGGCGGCGACATGCGGGCCGAGAGCGGGCGCGGGGACTATCTCAAGGGCCATATTCCGGGCGCCGTGTTCGCGGACCTTATCGGCGAGCTCTCCGACCCGGAGAGCAAATTCCGTTTCACCCTGCCGGATGCGGCGCGTTTCGGCGCCGCGATGGGCGCGCTCGGCGTCTCCAACGACAGCGCCGTGGTGGTCTATAGCGGTGGGTCGCCGAACTGGGCGCCGCGCCTCTGGTGGATGCTCAGGGCCTTCGGCCACGACCGGGCGGCGGTTCTGGACGGCGGCTGGGGCAAGTGGAAGGCCGAAGAGCGACCGACTGCCGCCGGGAACGAAACGGTTGCGCCCGCAGTCTTCGAGGCGGAACGCAGGCCCGGTTATTTCGTCGGGCAGGGCGAGGTCGAGGCAGCGCTCGCCGACCCGGGCGCGGTGGTGCTGAACTCGTTGACGCCTGAGCAGCACGCTGGCGGCGCGCCGCATTACGGGCGTCCGGGCCGGATCGCCGGGACGGTCAACGTCTCGAGCCGCGACCTTGTCGATCCGGAGACCGGTGCGATGCTGCCTATGTCCGCGGTCCGGCAGAAGTTCGACGAGGCGGGCGCGCTTGAAGCGGAGCGCGTGGTGACCTATTGCGGTGGCGGCATCGCGGCAAGCCTCGGCGCGATGGCCCTGCACCTGCTGGGGCAGGAGAATGTCGCCGTCTATGACGATTCGCTCCAGGCGTGGGCGCGCGACCCGTCCCTGCCGATGGAGACCGGGTGAGCGCCAATCGTCACGCGGTCGGGCAGCCGACCACGGCGAAGGCCGACATGGCGGCCTTCGATGCCCTGCCGCCGAAGCTGAGGGCGGCGCTGACGGATGCCCGGGAAAACCTTTCCGCGGAAGCGGTGCTGACGGCCGTGGCGGAAGACGGCCTTCCAGAAGCGGACGCCCTGGCCTTGCTGGCGGCGCGGGAGGGCGGGCCGCGATGATCCGCCCGGTCCTTGGCGCGATAGCGGTCGCGGCGCTTGCGTGGGCGCAGACAGCGCCGGCGCAGGAAGCGGGGGAGCGTTTCCGCGACTGCCCGGAATGCCCGGAAATGGCCGTGGTGCCTGGAGGCAGCTTCATCATGGGCTCACCGGCATGGGAGGGCGCGCACCGCGAACATGAAACGCCCGCACGCCGGATCCGGATCGACCGGCGCCTGGCGGTCGGCGTTCACGAAGTGACCTTCGCGGAATGGGATGCCTGCGTCGCCGGCGGCGGTTGCGGCGGCTACAGCCCGTCCGCGCCCTGGGGCCGGGGCCGGCAGCCCGTCGTCCATGTGTCGTGGCTCGATGCAAAGGCCTATGTCGAGTGGCTGTCGCGCCGTACGGGCCGGGACTACCGCCTGCCGACCGAGGCGGAGTGGGAATATGCCGCCCGTGCCGGCACGGCGGGGCCGTATCACACCGGCAGCCGGCTCGGCCCGGACCGGGCGAATTACAGCGGTGGCGGGACGAAGCCCGCCGGGTCCTATCCGCCCAACGCCTTCGGCCTCCACGACATGCCCGGCAAGGTGTGGGAGTGGGTCGAGGCCTGCTGGAACCCGAGTCATGCCGGCGCGCCGGCGGACGGGAGCGCGCGGCTTTCGGGCGACTGCAACTGGCGCGTGCTGCGGGGCGGCTCCTGGCTGAACGGCCCCGAATCGCTGCGCTCCGCCACCCGCTTCAGGACGAGTTCGGAAGAGCGCGCCTATTACATCAACGGCTTCCGCGTCGCGCTGACACTCGGCCCCTGAGGCGCGGCCTCTCCTGTCGGGGATGACCCCCTGCAAAATGTCATGAAATGTCGTAACTGCCCAGGATGGTTCCCGTGGCGTTAGGGATGTCCGGGTTCCGTTCAGGCGTATTCGATGCCGTCGATGAAGCTTTCGGAGGAGCCGGTCAGGGTATCGAGGACGTCCCGTCCCTGCTTTT
>JAJECZ010000459.1 GCA_022821735.1 Alphaproteobacteria bacterium
CGTTGCCGAAAGAGACGAACGCCGTGTCGCCCTGCAGAAGGTCGATGTCCTCGAGGGCGATGCCGAGTTTCTGGTGGACGATCTGGGCGAAGGCGGTCTCGTGCCCCTGGCCGTGGCTGAAGGTGCCCATGACGAGCGATACGCGATCGTCGTCCTCGAACCGCACCTGCGCCTGTTCCGCCGGCGCCCCGCCCGACGCCTCGATATAGTAGCCGAGACCGATGCCCCGGCGTTTGCCGGCGGCCTCCGACTCCTCCCGGCGCTTTTCGAAACCGGAGACATCGGAGCGCTCCAGCGCCCGTTCCTGGGTTTCGGCGAAGGCGCCGGAATCGATCACCATGCCGACCCGGTTGGTATAGGGCAGGGCGTCCGGCCGGATGAAGTTGCGGCGGCGGATTTCGGCGGGCGAAAGGCCGAAGGCCTCGGCGCCCGCGTCCAGCAGGCGCTCCATCTGGTAGCATATTTCCGGCCGTCCCGCGCCGCGATAGGCGTCTGTCGGCACGGTGTTGGTAAAGAGGCAGCGCACGGAAAGTTGCATGGCCGGCACGTGATAGACCGATCCCGCGATGCGGGCGCCGGCCACGGTGGGGATTCTCGGCCCGAAGTCGGAGAGGTAGCCGCCGAGATTGGCGAGCGTATGCGCCTTCATGCCGAGAATGCGCCCGTCAGCGTCGAAGGCCATTTCCGCCACGGTCAGATGATCGCGGCCGTGCGGGTCGGCGAGCATGGTTTCCTGCCGGTCCGCCCGCCATTTGACCGGCCTCCCGAGGCGCCGCGCGGCCCAGAGCACCATCACCGTTTCCGGGAACAGCTTGCCGCGCAGCCCGAAGCCGCCGCCGACATCGGGAGAGACAACGCGCACCCGGTCCTTCGGCACCTCGAAGGCGATGTCGGCGAGGCCGTTGCGCACCCGGACGGCGCCCTGGGTCGGCGAATGCAGCAGATAGCGCTCCGCATCCGCCTCCCACTGCCCGATGGCGACGCGCGGCTCCATCGGGTTGCCGACGACGCGGTTGTTCGCGAGTTCCACCCGCACGGTCTTCGCGGCGCGGGCGAATGCGGTCTCGACCTCGGCGCCGTCATGGCTGAGCCAGTGTACGCAGAGATTGGAGCCCACGGACTCGTGGAGGACCGGCGCGTCCGGCGAATCCGCTTCGGCTGCCGTGGTGACAGCCGGCAGCATCTCGTATTCGACCTCGACGAGTTCGGCGGCGTCGCGCGCCCGTTCCGCCGTTTCGGCCACCACAAAGGCGACCGGATCGCCGACATAGCGCACCCGGTCCGTCTGGAGGATGGCGCGGCCGGGACTGGCCATGCGCGCCCCGCCCGCCCCCGGCACGTCCACCTGGCAGGGCAGCAGCGGCAGGCCGTCGGCGTCAGCGTCGCGCCCGGTCAGCACCGCCAGCACGCCCGGCGCCGCCTCGGCCGCGCTCGTGTCGAGGCGCAGGATGCGGGCGTGGGCGTGCGGGCTGCGGAGCACGACTGCATGGGTCTGGCCGGCGATGTCGATGTCGTCCGTGAAGCGCCCGGCGCCGGTCACGAAGCGTGCGTCTTCCTTGCGGCGCACCGGCTGGCCGATGCCGAATTGTTCCATTTTCGAACCTTTCCGGAAGCGCGGCGGGGGCCGCGCCTATTCGAAATGCTTCTCCATCACTTCCGTGACGGATTTCTGAATGATCGGGATGACATGAAGGCTGATATCCGCCATGTAGCCTTTCAGCTTCCTCTCGATGGCCTGCCCTTCGGCCGAACCGTAAAACGCCGTCATGGCCTCGATCTCGGCCGCGGTGAAGTGCTTGGCGACGATCTTCACCATGATGGTCTCGATGTCGGCTGCGGCGAGTCCCTCGGACACGCCCTGTCGGAAGAGTTCGCGTTTTTCTTCCGGGATCAGCAGCAGGACATTGCCCGCCACGCGGTCGGCCATCCGCTCCACCGGCACGAGCTTGAGATACGTCTTCGCCGCCTCCACACGATTTTCCGGCGTATCCGGTTGCTGCCCGGCGGCCGCAAACGCGGCGAACAGGTACGCCGGCAACAGGGTCAGGAACAGAATACGCCGCCCCGCGCGGGAGAGACCGGCGAGACTTCCTCGAAGCCGGAAGCGGACAGGCCGCATTCCCGCGGTGTCGTGCATGGTGAGGCTCCTCACCGTCCGCAGCGCCGAGGTACGGGGCATCGCGGCGGCCTGTTCATGCTGCGCCGAAAGGCGGGCCGCCGCAACTCTTCCCGCGACTGGATGGAATCGGTGCGCCTAGCGCTTCGGCTTGAAGAACGGCGCGGCCTGCAGGATGCGGTTCTCCTGGCTGAGCAGATAGCCTGCCTCGCCGGAACGCTCGAGATAGGCCTGCCACTCCGGGTCGGCCTGCATGGCAGCGCGCTTGCTGGCGCGGTCGGCCGCGTCCTCATAGGCCCAGACGTGGACGTAGGTGTTGATCGGCCCCGTCTCGGTGATGCCGTAGAGCACCGGCTCTCCGAGGTAGCGGGTCTGCACGGGGTAGCCGTGCTCCTCGTAGAGGGCCATCGCCTTGGGCACCGTTCCGGGGCGGCAGGTATAGATGCGGTGGTCGAAGATCATGGGAGCGTTCCTTCCTCGCGTAACTCCGGCGAGACGCTATGATGAGCGCGCCTACCGCCGCAAGGGGAGCCCTCCCGAAATGAGCGAAGAAACCGCCGTCGGCGCCGCCGAACTCCGCACGCTCGCCGTCAAGCTGCAGGACCTGCTGAAGATCCGCACGCTGCCGATCGGCATGAAGCAGTATGAAAGCCTGGAGGAGATGGAGGCGGTGCCGGGCCTGCGCCGCCCGAAGCCGGGGCGCTTCCACACCACCTGCCAGCTTGTCACGCAGAGCCGGATCGCCGGCTTCACGCTCGGCATCACGGCGGAGAATGTGCGCCCGCAGTCCAATTGCGGCGGCGTCATGGGCATCGACTTGCCGGACGAGGGCACGCTCTCGGGCGAGCATATGGACGGCGTGTGGTTCGCCGACCGGGAGGCCGCGCGCGAGCACCAGGCGCACATGCCCCGCCAGACCTTCGGCAAGTATATCGGCACGGTGGTCTCGCCGCTCAGGGCTGCGCGCCTCGACCCGCCCGACATCGTGCTGTTCTACGGCACGCCGGGCCAGATCATCCTGTTCGTCAACGGCCTGCAATGGAAGCGCTACCGGCGCTACGACATGTCGATCACCGGCGAGAGTGCCTGCGCCGACAGCTGGGGCAAGGCGCTGCTGACCCGCGACACCTCGATCTCGATCCCCTGCTATGCCGAGCGCCGCTACGGGGGCGTGGCGGACGACGAAATGCTGATCGCCATGCCGCCGGAAGAGTTCGCGCGCGGCGTCGAGGGCATGGAGAAGCTCTCTCGCGTCGGGCTGCGTTACCCGATCCCGCCCTATGGCGCGCATATGGACCCCTCGGAAGGCATGTCCGCCAGCTATGGCTGAGGGTGCGAGGCCTGACACGGTCCGCCTACAGCGCCTCGCCCGCGCCTATCGGGAGAGCGGGGCGCTGCTCGCTGCGGTCGAACTGGGGCTATTCACGGAGATCGCGCGCGGCGCCGACACGGAGGAGACGCTCGCCGCCGCGCTCGACCTGGAACCGCCCAACGGCGAGCGGATCGTCGTCGCCTGCCTCGGCCTCGGCCTGATCCGCCGCGAGGGCGGCAAGCTCGTCAACGCGCCGGATGTGGAGCGCTTCCTGGTGGTGGACTCGCGCCACTACGCAGCGTCCTGGATGTTCTTCACCAGGCCGGACTGGAACGAATGGGGCCAGCTCGCGGACCATCTGCGCCGGCCAGGCCCGCCACTGGAGGAGAACGCTTCCGTCGCCGACATTACCGTGGAGGAGGCGCGGCGCTACCATGAGGCGACGCGGGCGGTCGGTGCGGGCGCCGGCCGGCACTTCGCCCGCACGACCGACCTTTCCGGCAGCACCCGCATGATGGATATCGGCGGCGGCTCCGGGGCTTATTGCATCGCCGCCTGCCGGGCGAACCCGGAACTCAGGGCGGTGGTGCTCGACCTGCCGGCGGTCTGCGAGGTCGCGCGCGGCTATATCGCCGAGGCCGACCTTTCGGACCGCATCGAGGCCGTGCCCTGCGACTTCAACCAAGACGATTTCCCGACCGACTGCGACCTCGCGGTCATGGCATCGAACCTGCCCATGTACGGGCGCTGGCAGATCGCATGGGTGGTGAAGAAGACCCATGACGCACTACTGCCCGGCGGCGAGTTCCACCTGATCGGCGAGGCGCTGGCGCCGGACCGCTCCGGCCCGGCGGACGCCGCGCTCTGGGGCCTCGCGCAGACGCTCCACGCCTCCACCGGCCTCGCCCATTCGAGCGCCGAGGTCGCCAGCTATTTCGAGGCGGCGGGCTTCCGCGACATCGCGGTGGAGGACTTCCTGCCCGGCATCCTAGTCCGCGTCTCGGGCCGGAAAGGCTGAGCGTCAGCGCCGGGCGTATTGCACGGCGGCGCGGCCGACGGTCTCGCGCGCGATCACCATCTTGGAGATCTGGGCGGTGCCGTCGCCGATCTCGAGGCCCATCACGTCGCGCAGGCGCTGCTGGTGCGGCAGGTCGCGGCTGTAGCCGAGATGGCCGTGCGTCAAGAGGCACTGGTGAATGGTGTCCACGGAGAGCTTCGGTGCCCACCATTTGCACATCGCCGCCTCCTTGGTGTGCGGCATTCCCCGGTCGCGCAGCCAGAGCGTGCGGTAGCAGAGCAGCCGGCAGCCCTCGACCTGGGTGTCGTATTCGGCGAGCGGGAAGGTGACGCCCTGGAACTCGGCGATCGGACGGCCGAAGGCCTCGCGCTCCAGCGTGTAGGGCCAGGTCTCGTCGAGCGAGGCGCGGGCGGGGCCGAGGCATTGCAGGCCGATCAGGGTCCGCGAATAGTCGAAGCCCTGCATGGTCTGGGTGAAGCCGGCGCCCTCGGGGCCGACGCGGTTGCGGTCCGGCACGCGCACGCCGTCGAACCAGATGGAGCCGCGCCCGACCGCGAGCGAGCCCAGATCATCATAGGCCGAGCGCGAGACGCCGGGCGCATCGAGGTCGATCAGGAAGGCGGTCACGCCGCGCGCGCCCGGCCGGTCGGGGTCGGTGCGCGCCATGGCAAGCACGCTGTCGGCATGGGCCGCCATGGAGATCGAGGCCTTCTCGCCGTCGATCACCCAGTCGTCCCCGTCGCGCCGGGCGCGCAGCTGCAGGTTGGCCGCGTCGGACCCGCCGCGCGGCTCGGTCAGGCCGAGCGCGATGGTTTCGCGGCCCTCGGCGATGGCCGGCAGCCGCTCTGCCGCTATAGCTTCGTCGCCGTGGCGGGCGAGGATGTCGGCGCTGAGCGAGGAGAGCAGCGGCACATAGGCCACATTGAGGTCGCCGTAGGCGATCTCCTCGATCAGCAGGCCGGCGGTCACGCCGTCGAGGCCCATGCCGCCGTAGCGTTCCGGCAGCGAGGGGGCGACCAGGCCGAGGCGGCCCATCTCGCGGATGAGCTCGGCGCCCATCGCGGCTTCGTCCTCGCGCTTGCGGTAGCCGGGCAGCAGCACTTCGCGGGCGAAGCGCCCGGCGGCTTCCCTGAGGGCGGTCTGGTCTTCGGTCAGTCCGAACTGCATGGCGCGCTTTGCTCCCGGTGCCGGATATAGAGGCCGCTGCCTATGATGATAGCCGCCGCCGCCAGGGTCCAGCTATCGGGGAAGAACCCGAACACCGCGACGCCAAGCGCGACCGACCAGAC
>JAJECZ010000354.1 GCA_022821735.1 Alphaproteobacteria bacterium
CTACGAGCCGCTGCTGGCGGCGGGCGCGGCGCGGGGCCTGCCTATGGTCTGCGCCAATCCGGACCTCGTGGTGCATATCGGCGAGAAGCTCTCGCTCTGCGCGGGGTCGCTGGCCGTCCGCTATGTCGAGCTCGGCGGCGATGTCGCCTGGCACGGCAAGCCGGACGGCGCGGTGTTCGCCCGCGCGATGGCCGCTCTCGGCGGTCCGGACAAGGGGCGCACGCTGATGATCGGCGATGGGCTGAGGACGGATGTCGCCGGCGGCAATGCCTTCGGCATCGACACGCTCTTCCTCTCGGGCGGCATCCACGAGGAGGAGGTGGGCGTGCCGCCCGATCCGGCGCGCATGGAAGCCCGCTCAGCCGAACTCGGCGTCCGCCCGACCTGGGCGATGGAAGCGCTCCGCTGGTAGGCTCGCCCCTCTTCCCGTCATGCCTGAATGCACCCCGTCCGTCATGCCCGGAACAAGTCCATTGCTGTCCGGTTCAGCCGTTGGGCGAAGCCGATTGGGGGTCGGCCGAGAGACCCTCACCCGACCTCTCCCGCCCAGCGGGAGAGGGGCTTCTCAGGAGCGCGGCCGGCGCTACTCAGGATGAGGGACGCCGGGCGTCGATCCGAGCCTCGATTCCACCGGGACCCTTCAAAACCCCGTTGAATCCAAGCCGTGCGCCCTGTCCACAAAATCTAAACCGGACAGCAGTGGAACAAGTCCGGGCATGACGGAAGGGGGATGACCGGGGCGGCGGGCGCCGGTTCCGTCATGGGTACCAGTCAACGACCGCCGGTATTACTCGTCGGCGCGGAAATTGAGCTCGATCAGAACTTCGTTCGGGTCGCGGACGAAGATCTGCCGGAGCTTGCCGCCCGGCACCAGGCGGGTCTCGTGCTCGTAGCCCTTGTCGCCGAGGAAGGCGGCATAGCGGTCGAAGCCTTCCGCCGCGAAGGCCACATGGTCGATGCAGCCCGAGCCGGAGGCTTCCTGCTCGTCCACGCCGATCAGGTGGATGACCGCCTCCGGGCCGCAATAGAGCCAGGCGCCCGGAAAATCGAAATTCGGCCGGTCGCCGTTCTCGAAGCCCAGAATGTCCTCGTAGAAGGCGACCGTTTCGTCGAGCTTGTCCGTCATGATGTTGACGTGCTGGAGCATGGTGAGCGTCATGGATGCTGCCTCCTTCAGGCTTGGCTCGGCAGGTTGGAAGGGATGTCGGGGTCGAGAGGATAGATCGGGCGCCGCAGTTTCTTCCAGGGGAACAGGCTGTAGTCCGAGGTCGTCGCGCCCGGCCCGGCGAGCATCACGATCTCGCGCGCCATCGGCTCGAACCCGGCCCGGAAATGCTGGCGCGACTTGATGAGGACATAGCGCTTGGAAGCCGGGTCGATGCCGCAATGGGTGAAGCAGCCGGTATCGAACGGCTCGTAGCGGTCCTCGGAGACGACGATCTCGGCCGCGCCCGTGTCCAGCACGACGGTGCGCCCGAGGGAAAGCTGCACGCCGGTGAACATCGGCCCGGTGACGGTGAACTCGCCGTCGGTGATCCGGCGCACCCGGCCGCGGAGACGGAGCGGCTCGCCCTTCAGCTCCATGGCGGGCATGTCGGTCTTGCCGCCGACCTCGACCTCGACCTCGGCCCCGACGCCGGCGGCGATCAGCTCCGCCACGGCTTCCGGGTCCGCGAAGGGTCCCGCGACCATGTCCGTCAGGCCCTGCCGCAGGCACTCCCGCAGGGCGGCCATGACATCCTGGTTGCCGCCGGACCCGGTATTGTCGCCGTGATCGACCAGCAGCACGGGGCCGTCCCCGTCTTTCATCGCAGCCGCGCGCGACACCGAGTCCGCCATCGGCTCGATCTCGAACAGGAAATCGGCGCGCTTCTCCCAGGCCTCGCCCATCAGGTCGAGCGCCAGGCGTTCCGCCCTGTCCCGCGGCCCGTGCACCACGGCCGAAATGCCGACATGCTCGATATCAGCGAGCGGGAAGCAGCCGAACACCGAGGCCAGCAGGACCTCGCCGCTTTCCTCGGCGGCGCAGGCGCGGTCCATGATCGCCTGCATGGGCGGGCGCGAAGGCGAATGCACGTTCATGTGCGGCAGGAGCGGCAGCGAGTGCCAGGCGGTCGCCGGCGCCGCGCCGTTCATTGTCCGGAGCAGCGCTTCGCCGGCCCGCTTGCCGGTCTCGTACATGTCGATATGCGGATAGGTGCGGTAGCCGGCCAGCACCGTCGGCAGCAGTGCCAGGTCGCGCGTCAGGTTGGTGTGGAAGTCGAGCGCCACGGCGACCGGCAGGTCCGGCGCCTCGGCCCGGATACGGCGCAGCAGCTCGCCCTCGCCGTCGTCGAAGCCCTCCGTCACCATCGCGCCGTGGAGGTCGAGGAAGAGCGCATCGCAGCCCTCCCGGACCGCTTCCAGCACGGCGTCGGCGACGAGGTCGAGAATGTCGTCCGGCGCCGGGGCGCTCGGATGGGCGTTCGCCGCGACCGGCACGGCGAGCGCCGCACCTTCGCGCTCGGCGATGTCGATATAGGCGGCGAGCGGGTTGTTGGTACCGCGATAGACGCGCACCGCCTCCCCGCCCCGTGCCGGCCCGTCGGTCGATCCCACCCGCCCGAAGGCCGAGACGGGCGTGGGAACCGGCGAGAAGCTGTTGGTCTCGTGGCGCATCAGCGCCGCAACGAAGCGTTTTCGACTCATGGGCCGCCATTCTGTCGGAACCGGCCCGGCATGGCAAAGCGCCGGACGCATGTCGCGGCTCCGGGGCCGGCCGGCCCGGAAGTTTGTTCTTTTTCAGAAATAATTCCTTAATAGGATTGACATATGCAAATCCTGTGGCAATATAGGGTGGCACGAGGGAAGCGGCATCCGGAGGCTGCTTTCCGCCGCGCCGGCGCGAAAAAAACCTCTGAGAAACGGAAGGGAGAAGTGCGCCCTGCGGCTCGCGCGCGCAATCAGGCGCGCGAACCGCGCCGGCGCAAAGGCGCGCCCGCGCCCGCGCGCGTTTCGCGCGAAACAGGGTCCCGCTTGCCCGACGAGCCGGCGGCGGCGGAACCGGAGGCGCGGCGGACCATGACAAAACATGACATTTCGGGAGAGCCTCATGACAAAACATGACATACCATGACATGTCCGCATCCCCTCCGGCGGCGGGGCCGGCGGTTGCATGGCGGGCGGTTTCGGGGCACGGTTCCCCGGTCTCCGAAGGGGCGTTTCGCGCGCCCCGGCTTCGATGGGTTCTGGCAATGCCTGAAAACGCTCCGCCGCTCGCCGGCGTCAAGGTCGTCGATATCTCCAATTTCCTGGCCGGCCCGGTTTCCACGATGTTCCTCGCGGACTTCGGCGCCGAGGTCGTCAAGGTCGAGCGTCCGGACACCGGCGACGAGCTGCGCTTCTGGGGCAACGACAAGGACGGCGTCGGGCTGATGTTCAAGCTGGTGAACCGCAACAAGCAGTCGGTCACCGCGGACATGCGCACGCCGCTCGGCGTCGAGATCGTCAAGCGCCTCGCCGCGGACGCCGACATCGTGGTCGAGAACTACCGCAAGGGCACGCTGGAGCGCTGGGGGCTCGGCTACGACGTGCTGAGCGGGATCAATCCCGGCCTCATCATGGTGCGCCTGACCGGCTTCGGGCAGACCGGCCCCAACAGCCACCGGCCGGGCTTCGGCACGCTGGCCGAGGGCTATTCGGGATATGCCTACATCACCGGCTATGCCGACCGGCCGCCGCTGCTGCCCGGTTTCGGACTGGCGGACGAGAGCTCGGGCCTGATGGGCGCGTTCCTCGCCATGGTGGCGCTGCAGGAGAAGCGCCGGTCGGGCAGGGGGCAGGTCGTGGATTTCGCGATCTACGAGCCGCTGTTCACCCTGCTCGGCCCGCAGGTGGTGGACTTCGACCAGCTCGGCATCGTGCAGGAGCGCAACGGCAGCCGCCTGCCCTTCACCGCGCCGCGCAACACCTACCGGACGAAGGACGACAAGTGGGTCTCGATCTCGGGCAGCGCGCAGTCCACCTTCGAGCGCATGTGCGAGGCGCTGGAAGTGCCGGAGCTTGTCCATGACGAGCGTTTCCTCGACAACCGGCTGCGCATCCAGAACGCGCCGGCGCTCGACGAGGCGCTCCAGGCGGCGATGCTGCGGTTCGACCGCGACGACCTGCTCGCGCTCTTCGACCGGTTCGATGCGGCCGCCGCGCCCTGCAACAGCATCGCTGAGATATTCGAGGACCCGCATTTCCAGGCGCGGGAGAACATCGTCGCCGTGGAGGACGGGGAGCTCGGCGGCCCGATCCGGATGCAGAACGTGGTCGGCAAGTTCTCGCGCACGCCCGGCGGGATTCGCCATGCCGGGCCGAAGCTGGGGTCGGGCAACCGGGCCGTTCTCGTGGAACGGCTCGGCTTCGACGAAGCGGAATTGCGCGCGGCCGGCCTGCCGCTCGACTGAGCGCACGCCCCGGACCGGCGCGACGGGAGGAAGACCATGCTGGCACTGCCCGAACGGGTGACGGTGGTGGAAGTCGGGCCGCGCGACGGCCTGCAATCGCTCGGCCGGTGGATCGAGACCGACGTGAAGGTCGCCATGATCGACCGGCTGACCGACGCCGGCTTTCCGGTCATCGAGATCACCAGCTTCGCCAGCCCGCGCTACGTGCCGATGCTGACGGACGCCGAGGAGGTCGTCTCGCGGGTGAAGCGCCGCGAGGGCACCGTCTATCGCGCGCTCGTGCCGAACAAGCGCGGCGCGCTCCGCGCCGTCGAGACCGACATCGACGAGATCCTCGGCCTCATGACGGTGAGCGGCACCTACATGGCGAAGAACCAGAACATGACGGTGGACGAGGCGATCCGGGCGGGCGGGGACTGCTTTCGCGTCGCCGACGAGGCCGGCCGGGCCTTCATCATGGCGCTCGGCATGTCGCTCTACTGCCCCTATGAGGGCGTCATCGCGCCGGAGCGCACGCTCGACTGCGTAGACCGGCTGCGCAATATGGGCGTGCGGCGCTTCTATCTGGCCGGCAGCACCGGCATGGAGGAGCCGCGCCAGGTGGGCACGCTGTTCCGCATGGCGCGGGACCGCTTCCCGGACTGCGAGTTCGGCTTCCACGTCCACGAGAAGCGGGGCTGGGCGCAGGCGAACGTGATGGCGGCGCTCGACGCCGGCGTCACCATGGTCGAAGGGTCGATCTGCGGCATCGGCGGCGGCATCGCCTTTCCCGGCGATTACGGCTCGGTCGGCAACCTGCCGACGGAGGACATCGTCAGCTTCCTCGCCGCCATGCAGGTCGATTGCGGCGTCGGCACCGGCGAGGCGGTCCAGGCCGCCCGCGATGTCGCTGCAATGACCGAAATCCCGCTCGCCAGCCGCGCCGCCAACATGCCGGAGCTGGCGGGATAAAATGGGCTACGGCACGACCACGATCTTGCCGAAGACCTCGCGGTCCTCCAGCATCCGCACGCCTTCGGCGGCGTCCTCCAGCGGCAGTTCCGCGTCGATGGGAGGGTCGAGGCGTCCGGCGGCTATGTCCGCCATCATTTCCTTCAGGCCCTCCACGGTCCAGCTGTTGGAGCCGAGGATCTGGAGTTCGAAGGTCCAGATGTAGCGGATGTCGGTCTGCGGGTCGAAACCCGCCGTCGCCCCGCAGGTGAGCATCCGGCCGCCGCGCTTGAGCGCCTTCATCGAGGGCACCCAGGTGTCACCGCCGGTGAAGTTGACCACGACATCGACGCCGCCTTCGTAGGAGCGCCGGAAGGGCTTGCCGTAGCGCTTCCAGATTTCCCGCTCGAATTGCGTCTCGATGTAGTTCAGCCCCTCATCGGCGCCGAGCGCCAGCAGGCGGTCGATCTTCTCCTGGCTGCTGGCGGCGGCGATGACATGCGCGCCGACGGCCTTGGCGAGCAGCACGCAGGCATTGCCGACGCCGCCCGAGGCGCCGAGGATCAGCACCGTCTCGCCGGCCTTCACATGGCCGTTCTCGAACATCATGCGGTGCGCCGTGCCGTAGGCGACCGGCAGCGACGCCGCCTGGGCGAAGCTCACGCCGTCCGGCATGGGCACGAGCTGCCCGGCCGAGCACAGCGCCTTCTCGGCAAGGCCGCCGTCGAGCATCTCGCCCATCAGGCCCCGCTCCGGCCAGATCGGGTCCACCAGAACCCGGTCGCCGGGAGACCAGCCCTCGACGCCCGCGCCCAGCGCCTCGATCTCGCCGGCGATGTCGAGGCCGGGCACCACCGGTATCGGGACCTTGATGCCCGGCATACCGCGCCGGGTGAAGACGTCGTGATAGTTGAGCGAGCACGCCCCGACCCGGACGACGACCTCGCCGGGCCCCGGCTCCGGCTCCGGCCAGTCCTGGCGGAACGAGAGTTGGTCCTGCCCGCCATGACCTTCGAGAACCAGTGCGCGCATCGGTCGGTTCCTCCTATTCGGCGGCGGCAGCCGCTTCCTTGGCCGCCATCTTCGCCTTCAGCTGCTCGGGCGTCAGCCGCACGATGTCCTCGTTCTGGTGCGCATAGCGCCGGGCGCCCTCGACCGAGAGCTCCTCAAGCTCGATCTCGCCGGCGAGCACGCCCGCCTTCCAGGCCGCGTGCTCCTCCTCCATCGCGTGGAACTCCGGCATCACCTCGCGGGCGAACAGCTCAAGCGAGGCGCAGATGTCGTCATGCGTGTTCTGCCCGGCCTGGTTCAGCAGGATCACCTGGTCCACATTGGCGGCGGCGAAGGCGCGCAGCTTCCGGCGGATGGTCTCCGGCGAGCCGATCAGGCCCGCGGTCAGCGCCTGCTGCGCCTTCTCCGTGTGGCGCCAGTCCTGGTAGAGCTTCCAGAGGTCGGTCTCGCCGGGGGCGGAGATGCCGTGCCGGCCGTAATGGCTGAGGCAGAAGATGAAGAAGGTCCACCCGGCCGCCTTCTCGACGGCTTCCTCGTCGGTCTCACAGCACATGAAGCCCGAGACCATGGCGATGTTCGGATTGGTCGGGTAGTCGCAGATCCTGTCGAGATTGCGGGTGAGGTTGAGGTAGTAGCGGTTGACCCAGGCCCTGGCCGCCTCCGGCGAGACGAACTGGAAGCCGAGCGCCCCCATGCCCCAGCGGCCGGCGTCCTCGATGGTGTCGATATTGGAGCAGGCGACCCAGAGCGGTGGATGCGGCTTCTGGAGCGGCTTCGGCACGACATTGCGCTTCGGGTAGCTGTAGAACTCGCCGCTGAACTCGAAGGCGGTCTCGGTGAAGAGCGGGATCGTCGCCTTGACGCCCTCGATCCAGCGGTCGCGCTTGGAGCGCACCTGCACGCCGAAGGGATGCAGCTCCACCGGCCCCTGCGCCTCGCCGAGCCCGAGCTCCACGCGCCCGCCGGACAGGAGGTCGAGGGTGGAGACCTTCTCCGCGACGCGGACAGGATGGTTGGTGGTGAGCTGGATGACGCCGTGGCCGAGGCGGATATTGCGGGTGCGCTGGCTGGCGGCGCCAAGGAACACTTCCGGCGCGGAGGAGTGCGAATACTCCTCGAGGAAGTGGTGCTCGACCTCCCATGCATAGTCGTAGCCGAGTTCATCCGCGAGCTCGATCTGCGCCAGCGACTCCTCCAGCAGGCGCTGCTCGCTGTTCTCCGCCCAGGGGCGCGGCAACTGGTGCTCGTAAAAGATGCCGAATTTCATGCTGCCAGCCTCTTCAACAATCGTCCCTTTCGAGTCTTAGCACGACCGGCCGCCGGTGCAGCCGGGTCACTCCGCCGCTGCGGCTGCTGTGGCAAGGCGGTCGCGCCGGCGTTCCTCCAGCGGGGCGAGGATCAGGCCGAGCAGTGGCGGGATGATGGTCAAGGTCAGCACGGCCGAGAGCGACAGGCCGCCCAGCACCACAGAGCCCAGCCCCCTATAGAGCTCCGAGCCCGCGCCCGGAAACAGCACCAGCGGCGCCATGCCGAATATGCTGGTCAGCGTGGAC
>JAJECZ010000180.1 GCA_022821735.1 Alphaproteobacteria bacterium
GCAGCGGACCGTTCCGGTACCGCAAGCCGCCCGGGACCCGGACCCAGCCCCCGGATCGGGCACGGGATTGGGATTGGGCGCCGGTTGCCGTTGCCGCGCCAGCTTCCTTCATCGGATACCCTCCCTCGACCGAATCATGCCTGCATGCTAACACACGGCTCGACGGGCGTGCCCGGGAGTGGCCAGACGCCCGGGCGGCGGATAAACTTCTCCGGGCACTGGCGCGGCAACGGCCGCCACGAGGCTCGGACACTTGACACCGGAACATCTTGGAAGGCTCATCGAGGGCGGGGAAACGCTCGCGGTCGAATTCAAGAGCGAGGAACGTGCGCCCTTCACAGACCGCGAACTCGTCGAGACGGCGGTTTGCCTGGCCAACCGGAGCAGCAACGGTCCCGGCTGGTTGCTCATCGGCGTGGAGGACGACGGCCGCGTCAGCGGCGCCCGCCCGCGCCACGAGCACGGCGGAACCGATTCCCTCCGCGTTCAGGCGCTGATCGGGGGCCGAACCCGCCCTTCGCTTTCGGCGCGCGCCGAACTGGTCCCGCTGCACGGCCGGGAGGTTCTCGTGGTCGAGGTGCCGAGTCTCCGCCAGCCGGTCGGGACGTCGGGCGGACACTACCTTCGCCGGATCGTCGGCGGCGACGGCAGGCCTTCCTGCGTTCCGTTTCACTTCCACGAAATGCAGTCGCGGCAAGCCGATCTGGGCCTGCTCGACTACACGGCCCTTCGGTTGGATGCCGTCGGTTTCGATGCGCTCGACCCGCTGGAGTTCCACCGTTACCGCCGCGCGATCCGGGAAAATCGGCGCCGCGGCGACGAGGCTCTTCTCGAACTCGGCGATCTTGAACTTGCCAGGGCCCTGGGCGCCGTGGAAGACGTGGCGGGCACTGCCGGGGTTCGGGTCGCCGGCCTGCTTCTATTCGGCCGGGAGGCTGCGCTCGCATCCCGCCTGCCGGCCCATGAGGTCGCGTTTCAGGCGCTCGCGGATACCGGCGTGCAAGTCAACGATTTCTTCCGGTGGCCGTTGCTTCGCGTTATGGAAGAGCTGGAGGCGCGCTTCCGGGCCCGTGGCCGGGAGCGGGAAATTCTTGTCGGAATGTCCCGCGTCGGCGTGCCTGAATATCCCGAACGCGCCTTCCGCGAAGGCGTCGCCAACGCGCTGACGCATCGCGATTACACGCGCCTCGGCGCGGTACACGTGCAGTGGCGCGACGACCGGCTCGAAATCTCCAGTCCCGGCGGGTTCCCGGAAGGCGTGCGGCTGGACAACCTGCTCGTGACCCAGCCGCGCCCCCGGAACCCGCTGCTGGCCGACGCCTTCAGGCGGGCCGGAATCGTCGAGCGGACGGCGCGCGGAATCGACACGATCTTCGCTGAGCAGATACGTACGGGCCGCCCCGCGCCGTCCTACGCGAGGAGCACGGAAACGGACGTCGTGCTGGAGTTGCCCGGCGGCGAGGCCAACCTCGGTTTCGTGCGCATGGTGGCGGAGCGGAGCCGGACGGGACGCCCGTTTTCGCCGGACGAGTTGCTGTTGCTGAATGCGCTGGGGAGTGGGCGCCGCATGGCGGCATCCGATGCGGCAGCTACGATCCAGAAGGGGAAAGACGACGCGGAAAGCGTCCTGCGGCATTTGTCCGGGAGCGGGATCGTCCAGGTGCGGGGCGCTCCCGGGCGGCGGGTTTTTCAGCTTTCGGAGGCGGCGAATTCGCGGCTGCGCGACCGGACCGATGCCCTTCGGGGCGACGTCAAGCCCATCCGGCACGACGAGACGGTACGCCACTACCTCGATGACCACGACACGATTTCACGTGGCGAGGCGGCGGAGCTTTGCGCCATCTCGGCGCCGCGGGCGTACAGGTTGCTCAGCAAGATGGAGTCGGAGGGCGCGCTCCGCCGGATTGGCACAAGGGGAAGGGGCGTCCGGTACGCACGCAAGTAACGCATGGAGAAACGCACGGAAATGCACGCCGCGCGTTTGCGAAAAGCACGCGTGCGTTTCAATGCGCGTTTACCTGGCCGGGGTCGAAATCCGCAGGGCGAGATCCGCCGGCGCCGGGGATGGCGTTTCGGCGCGCAACGGACACTCAAGGGCAGGTGGCGAGACCCGCCGGCAACCGGGAAGGCGCGGGCGGCTGGGCTGGATTGAGCGACCGCGTCTGCTTCGGCGGCTATGCCGGCTCCGGGCCGGACAGCAGCTCGTCCGCCGTGGCGCTGGCCATGACGCGCTCCCCGGCCTCGGCAAGAAGGGCCGGGTCGGCGACGGCTTCGAGCCGGCGGGCGAACTCCGACGCCGCGGCGGCGCCGAACTTGAGTTCCGCCTGGCGGCGCAGCATCTCCCGCTGCGCCGCCAGACCTTGCTCGATGCCCTGCCTGATGCCTTGCCCGATGCCCTGCTCGATGCCTTGCTCGATGCCTTGCGCCCTCTGCGAGCGCAGCAGCGGGTCGTCGTCCGGCCCGGTGCCCTCGCGCGCGCCGAGCGCCGCGCCCACCCGCTCCAGAATCGCCGTGGTCCGCTCCGACGGCGCGATCTCCTCCAGGGCGGCGTGGAT
>JAJECZ010000497.1 GCA_022821735.1 Alphaproteobacteria bacterium
CTTGCGCCCCGGCGCCGGACGCACCTATGGTGACGCAGGGCCGATTCGGGTCCGCTCGTTGGGAGGGTGCCGTGACGCCGCCTGTGGAGAGCGCGCCGACGCTGGTGCTCAACGCGGATTTCCGCCCGTTGAGCTATTTCCCGCTGTCGCTCTGGTCGTGGCAGGAAAGCGTCAAGGCCGTGTTCCTCGACCGGGTGCAGGTGCTGGCGGAATACGACCGCGAGGTGCGCTCGCCGACCCGGGCCATGCGGCTGCCCTCCGTCATCGCGCTCAGGGACTATGTCGCGCCCGCCCGCCATCCGGCATTCACGCGGTTCAACGTGTTCCTGCGCGACCGCTTCGCCTGCCAGTATTGCGGCTCGCGGCTGCCGCCCGAGGACCTGACCTTCGATCATGTGCTGCCGCGTTCGCGCGGCGGGCGCACGGGCTGGACCAATGTCGTGGCCGCCTGCGGGCGCTGCAACCGCGCCAAGGGCGACCGGCTGCTCCGCGATTCGGGCATGCGCCTGCAGAAGCTGCCCGTCCGGCCGAGCGTCTGGCGCCTGCAGGAGAACGGGCGCCGGTTCCCGCCCAATTTCCTGCACGAGAGCTGGTCCGACTTCCTGTACTGGGACAGCGAGCTCGAGCAGGGCTGACGCCCTTTCCACCGCGCGGCCCGTCAAGCGAGGCTTTCCTCTATGCGGATGGCCTCGTTCCACTTCGCCATACGCTCGGACCGGGCGAAGGAGCCGACCTTGAGGCCAGGCGCCCGCCAACCGACCGCAAGATGCACGATGGTCACATCCTCGGTCTCGCCGGAGCGTGCCGAAACGATGCCGCCGAAGCCCGCCTGCCGCGCCGCGTCCCAGGCGGCCTTCGCCTCGGTGAGCGTGCCGCGCTGGTTGGGCTTGATGAGCAGGGTGTTGGCCGCGCCCCGCCGCGCCGCCTCCTCGACGCGCCGGGCCGATGTCACCAGCAGGTCGTCGCCGACCACCTGGACCCGGTCCCCGTGCTCCGCGGTGAACGCCGCGAAGCCCTCCCAGTCGTCTTCGCCGAGCGGGTCCTCGACCGAGACGACGGGATAGCGCCGGAGCCACCCGCCGACGAGGGCGCCCATGCCCCCGCTGTCCAGCTCCCGGTCCTCTAGCGCGAGCCGGTAGCGTCCGTCCCGCCCGAACTCGCTCGCCGCGACATCGAGCGCGATGGCGACCTGCTCGCCGGCGCGGAAACCGGCGCGCTCGATGGCGCGGGCCAGCATGTCGAGCGCGGCTTCGTTGGTCTCGAAGTCTGGCCAGAAGCCGCCCTCGTCCGCCACGCCGCGCAGCCGCCCGGCCTCAGCCATCAGCAGGCCGGCGGTCCGATAGACCTCGGCGGTCCAGGCGCAGGCCTCCGCGAAGCTCGCCGCGCCGGGCGTGGTCACCATGAAGTCCTGGATATCGACCCGCCGGCCCGCATGGGCGCCGCCCCCGAAAATCTGGATCTCCGGCGCCGGCAGCGAGACGGGCCCCTCGCCCGCAAGCCGGCGCCAGAGCGGCATGCCCGCCGCGTTCGCCGCCGCCCAGGCCGCCGCCATAGACACCGCAACGCTGGCATTGGCGCCGAGGTGGGACTTGTCCTCCGTGCCGTCGAGCCCGATCAGCACCGCGTCCAGCGCCCCCTGGTCCTCCACGCTCGCGCCCCGGAGCGCGGCGGCAATCTCGCCCTCGACGGCCGCCACGGCCTGCATGACGTCGAGCCCGCCGAACGCCCGGCCGCCGTCGCGCCGGTCCAGCGCCTCGCCCGAGCCGGTCGAGGCCCCGGCCGGCGCAATCGCGCGGCCGGTCGCCCCGCCCGCCAGATGCACCTCTGCCTCCACCGTCGGCCGCCCGCGCGAGTCCCACACCCGCCGCCCGCGCACCCTCTCGATCTCGAACGCTCTCACCGTGCCGCTCCCTCCGCCGGGTCCGCATGAAGGGCCGTCGTCCTCCTCGGGAAAGGGTCGGGCGGCGGGACCCCGTGCGATGTGTCATGAAATGTCATGTTTTGTCATGCGGTGTCATGAGGCCGCCTGCGCAGGGCGCGTGTCCCGCGTATGTTTTCGACATGCCTTTCCCGCTCCTTCGCTTTCCGGAATCGAAAAGGCGGCCCCGGAAGCCGCCTTTCCCCGTTCCGGACCCGATGCCCGCCGGCCGCATTCCGGGACTGCCGGTATCAGCCCCCGGACTGCACCTCCTCGATGATCTGGCGCACGCGGTCCCGGAAGGGTGCGTATTGCAGGCCGAACTCCTCGACCAGCCGGCGGTTGTCGATCAGGAAATTGCCCGAGGCCGCCCGTCCGCCGGTCTCGCTCTCGAACGAGATGTCGGCGTCCGGCAGGAACTCCCGCACCAGCGCCGCGAGGTCGCCCATCGAGATGGCGTGGCCGCCGGTGTTGTAGACCCGGTGGCGCGGCTCTTCGGCGAGCGTGACGCGCGCGAAGGCCTCCGCCACATCGTCCACATGGACGGGCGCGCGCATTGCATCGCCGTGGGGGAAGCTGACGGGCTCGCCGCGGGCCGGGAAGGTGACGCAGCGCACATGGTCGATGGACCCGTAGATCTTGTCGGGCCCGGTCACGTTCGCCGGCCTGATGCCGGTGATCGCCATGCCGTATTTCTCGGTGTAGTCGCGCGCCTGCCACTCGTTGAAAATCTTGTGCATGGCGTACTGGTTGTCGCCGTAGCGGTGGTCGTCCTCGTCCGCCGCGCGCTCGCCGAAATGGCTCTGGAGGCCGCTGACGGCGAGCGAACTGGCATAGACGGTGTGCGCGACGCCGCCGAGCCGGGCGGCCTCGAAGCAGTTGCCCATGCCGAGAATGTCGAGCTTGAGGGCGATGCGCGGCGGCAGCTCGCCGATGAAATAGGCGAGGTTGACGAGCCGGTCGGGGTTCGTCTCCGCCACGAGCGCCATCACCTGGTCGAACTGCGTCACGTCGCCCTTGCGCGTCTCGGCCGTGTCGCCGAAGTCAGCCGCGTCGGGGGCGATGTCCATCGCGACCACGTCCGCGCTCCGCGCCGCCAGCAGCGGCACCAGCCGCCGCCCGATAAAGCCGGTCCCCCCGACCACCAGAACCTTCATGTCCCGTCCTCTCCCGTTCGAGCCGCCCCTTGAGCGGCATCCGTTCCGATAGAAGCACATTTCGATTCAGGCCCGAAACGGTTGCCCCGGCCCCCGCCTGTCCCCTGGCGGAAAAGCCCTTCGGATATGTCATGAAATGTCATGTTTTTTGTCATACGCAGGGTTCGTATGCTGCGGACGGGCCGGTCCGGCGCTCCGGGCATTCCCTCCGGTTCCTCCGCGGCTTCGGGCATCGGTCTCTCCTTTCGATCCGTCTTCGCTCCGTTCTTCCCGCCGCCGGACCGGACAGGCGGCGGGACCCTTTTCCGCGCGTAATCGCGCGCGGGCGGGCGCGCCTTTGCGCCGGCGCGGTTCGCGCGCCTGATTGCCCGCGCCCGCGACCCCGAAATCAGGGCGCACCTTTCCTGTCCGGCCCGTCGGTGGTTTCCCGCGCCGGCGCAGGCGGCCTCCGGAAACTGCTCCCGATTTCGTTCTTTTTTTATTCTAATCCCACTTTGCCGAATTGCAAGCCTTTCGCCGGCATTTTTCGTGATTTTCTGCTATGAGGTTAATTATTTAGGAAAAAATACAGATTCCCGCGCCGGTCCCCTTTCCTCGTCCCGGACCCCGATCCGGGGCAGGCTGCCGGTGCGCCGTCCGGGGCGGCGGGTGCGGCTCTACGGGAGAATCCGTTTCAACCCGGACAAATCATGCCCCGGCGCAATCCGTTCGGCCGGCCCGTCTTCCGCATCAGCACGATCCGGTTGGTGTTGGTGCCCTTGCGGTTGTTGGCCACGCCCCAGCAGTTCGCCGTCTTGGTGAAGTTCTGCTCGTTTACCATCACGCCCTCGACGGCGAGCGGCAGGCCACGCGCGGCTGCGGTGACATGGTCCTCCAGCAGCACCCTGCCGCCCCGGACCTCGCCCACCTCGAAGGCGAGGAAACCGCCGGGGCGGAGCGTGCGCGCGATGTCCCGGAGGCTTGCATGGACGAAGGCCCGCCAGGCTTCCGGCGTCCTGTGCGCGGCAATCGGCACCGCCTCCAGGTCGATGCCGGCGAACCAGCAGCGCAGCCAGTTGTCCGTGCGGTAGTCCACCACGTCGAGAAAGGGCGGGGAGGTCACGACGAGATCGACCGAGCCGCCCGGCACGAAAGCGGCATTGTCGGCCGAAGCCGCGCCGAGCAGCGCCGGCGGGTGCGGCGGCGGCGAGCCCGTCGAGAGCAGCGACCGGCTCTTGCGCAGGATGAGCGCGTCCACGTCGCGCGGGGGCGGCGTCTGCCCGCGCCTGGCGTTGATGCGGCGCTGGCGGTCGGCCGCGACGGCCTGGTTGGGCGGCATCGTATAGACCGAAAAGAAGCCGGGGGAATGGCCGGTCAGCCGGTTGAGGCAGACCATGCGGAGCCATTCGTCCACGCTGTCGAGGGCGCAGGCGCGCTCGCGGTCGATGAACCACACCCGGAGCGCGGTCAGGCGGGCCAGCACGGCCTCGTGGAAGAACACCAGCAGGTCGTCCAGCAGCGGGCCTTCCGGCAGGGGCGCGGACGACGGGATGTCCGCCAGCCGCGCGGCGATCTCTTCAAGCGAGGGCGGCGTGAGGCGGGGGCGCAGCA
Organism: Alphaproteobacteria bacterium; assembly: GCA_022821735.1. GTDB lineage: Bacteria > Pseudomonadota > Alphaproteobacteria > Bin95 > Bin95 > Bin95. The sequence continues at coordinate 4,666 of JAJECZ010000497.1, forward strand.
GCATGGCCGAGAGCGGGTTGATGTCCGAGCCGACCGGCCGGCGGCCCATCAGCGCGGCCTGCAGCGGCGTCGTGCCGCGCCCCATGAAGGGGTCGTAAACCGCGTCGCCCGGCCGGGTCAGCCGCTCGATGAAGAAGGCCGGAAGCTGCGGCTTGAAACAGGCCCGGTAGCTGACCTCATGCAACCGGCTCGCCTTCCGCTGCCCCGAGGTCCAGAACTCGTTGGTGAAACAGGGGATGTTGTTTCGGCTCTTCGTGAGCGTCTTTTCCCCTGTCAAGGAGAACGCGGCTAACTGTTCAACTAAGGTCAGAGAGGTATTATGACTCATCTTCTGATGATGCCGTTTCGTTATCGGCGCTCGGCTTAGGGGCTTGAAGCGAGCTATCCTGCTGTATGGCCTCCTGATTGCGTAAACTCGTCGGCTCCGCGAAAACAGTGTTCAATATTTGTTCGGATTGATTATTGGCAGACTCTATTCTTTGCCGAGCTTCATCAATAGACTGCGGCACCGGCTTGCCATCGCTATCCACGAGGCCATCGGGTTCCGGTAATGGTGAACGATTCAAGACCTGTGAAAGTACTTGAAGAAATGCAGTTAGCCTATCTCCCTCAGCTATGCTCCTGTGATGCATAGACACTGTCGTAGAGTTGGTTCCGTCCGTCGTGGAAATATTAACCGAAGGGATAGAACTTCCGTCAACGTCTTGACGCGAGGAAAGCCAGAGAAGGACGATGACTATGAGAATTGCCACGGACAGAATAAGCGAGGGCCAATAGTTTTTTTCGTGATATATGAAGAAAAATGTTGTAGCCAAACAAAATAGAAGTACGCCTACTAAACTTAAAATTATGGCATGGCTGCCTTTCGGGCTAACGCTGATTCTAGTGTTAAACTTCGAAAATAATCTAAGCATAAGCCTGATTTACGGAAATTCAATCGAAACCGTTCCGTCGTCATGTCGTGTCGGGCAGAATTTTGGCATTGCTTGGTAAACCCAATCATATCTGCTGTTGAACAGGCGAAGAATCTTAATTACCTCGCCGTGGTAAAGGACACTGCTGTTTTCGTCAAGGAAGCATCTATGCATCTCAAAATTAAAGGTTGAGATCTCCAATTGGCAATTGTCGAACCGGCAGCCCCAGAAATTGAATCCGTCCAGCTTCACCGTCTTCCCATTAAACCATACGTCACGTACATCAGGACGTTGTGACAAGGCATCAATCAATCCGCTGCTGATCGGCTGCAGGCTTGCTGCTTCTACCATGGGTTTGCGCTCTTCAGGAAGTTCCCGGTCATTACCATGCTAACGAGTATTGATGTTCAAAGACACCTTGTCAAACAAGGGTTTGGCGGTGTGTTGACACGCCAGAGGATGCTACATTGCACTTCGGCAAAGAGGCTGCCTAGCGGACATCGCAGAGGAAGGCGGGACGCCTCATTCAGCTCCTTACCCTCGGTTCGGACCGATACGACACGGCTCTGGGCGCGAGACATTTCTCAAGTATCCCCCGGCGCCCGCGCAGGCGCCGTGCCGATGAGGGCGTCGCGGGTGACGAGGGCGGCGAGCGCCTCCTCGTCCATGTCCTCCGTGCCTTCCGGACGGCGGGGCAGCACGATGTAGCGGAGGTCGGCCGTGCTGTCGTGGACGCGGACCTCGACATCGTCGGGCAGCTCCGTGCCGAACTCCGCCAGCACGGCGCGCGGCTCGCGGACGACGCGCGCGCGGTAGGCCTTCTTCTTGTACCAGGCGGGCGGCAGGCCCAGCACCATGCGCGGATAGCAGGAGCAGAGCGTGCAGACGATGACATTGTGGACGCCCTCGGTGTTCTCGACGATGCGCACGGTCGGGCTGTGCTCCAGCTCGTAGCCCTCCTCCGCCAGCAGGCCCGCCGCGTCCTCCAGCAGCCGGGCCTTGAAGGCCGGGTCGGTCCAGGCGCGGGCGACGAGGCGCGCGCCGTTCGCCGGCGTCAGGCCGTCCATCGCCTCGATCCGGCGCCGGATGGCGGCGGCGTCGAGAATGCCCTTCTCGATCAGCAGCTCGCGAATCGCGCGCTCCAGCGGCTCGTAACCGCTCGACGGGTCGTCGGCGGCAGGCGGGTGGGCGTGAACATGCGTCTCGTTCATGGCCTGTCCTCCAGCGGCTGGAGCCAGTGTTCGTAAATGTCCGCGTCGAGCGTGTCCGCCGGCCCGCCCGCATAGCCGTCCCAGAGGTCGGCCTGCCGGAACCGCACCTGGTAAAGCGCCAGCGGCGGGTCGCCCGGCCGGAAATAGGCGAGCGCCTCGGGGTTGGGGAAGCGGCCGAGACAGGCCGTCACCACGCCCTCGCGGCCCTTGAGATAGCCGGGCACGCGGTGGTGGCCGGCATGGAAGCGGTCGTCCACCCTGACCCTTGCGCCGATTTCGATCACGAAGTTCGCTCCCCTTCGCCGGCAAGATGCGCCTCGATGTCGGCGCGGTCCAGAATGCCGAGTTCCTCCAGCGCGCCGCGGAGCGCCGCAAGCCGCCGGTCGTACCAGGCCGCGCCTTCCGACGTGTCTTCGCGGAGCGCCTCCATCGTCCGGCGGTGCGCTTCGACAAGCTCCGCCTCGCCGCTGTCCGCCAGCAGGGACAGCAGCGCCTCCACCCGCCGCTCATAGAGCGTCGGCTGGCGCGGCTCCGCCGCCGCGTCGATCCCGGCCTGACCGTGCATGGGGCCAAACATAGCCGCACCTATGCGCCCGGAACAGACTGTGCAAGACTCAGCCCTCGCGCGTATTTCGAGGAGGAAAGCCGATGTCCGAGCGCCGCACCACACGCCTGAAACGCCTCGTGCAGGCGCCCGAAATCCTGGTTGCGCCGGGGGTCGTGGACGGCATCGGCGCGCGGCTGGTGGCGAAGGCCGGCTTCGACGCCATCTACATGACGGGCGCGGGCGCGACGGCAAGCCGGCTCGGCATGCCGGATGTCGGCCTGCTCACCATGACCGAGATGGCGGACAATGCCGGCCGCATCGCCGACGCCTCCGGCCTGCCGCTGGTGGCGGACGCCGACACGGGCTATGGCGGCCCGGTGAATGTGCGCCGCACGGTGCAGGCCTATGAGCGCGCGGGCGTGGCCGGGCTGCACATCGAGGACCAGTCCTGGCCGAAGCGCTGCGGGCACCTGGCCGGCAAGACCGTGATCCCGAAGGCCGAAATGGTCGCGAAGATCATGGCGGCGTGCGATGCGCGCATCGACCCCGACTTCCAGGTCATCGCGCGCTGCGACGCCATCGCGGTGGAAGGCTGGGAGCCGGCCATCGAGCGCGTGGAAGCCTATCAGGAGGCCGGCGCCGACATTCTCTTCGTCGAGGCGATGACCACCATGGAGCAGCTCGCCTTCGCGCCGAAGCATTTCCGCGTGCCGTGCCTGTTCAATATGGCCGGCAGCGGCAAGACGCCGGACCTTTCGGCCGCCGAGATGGAAGCGCTCGGCTACGGCATCGCAATCTTCCCCGGCATCACGATCTCGGCGGCGATTCCCGCCATGACGCGCGCGCTCCAGACGCTGAGGGAGACCGGCGACGTGCGCCCGATGCGCAACGAGTTCACGCCCTTCCGGGAGTATTTCGACCTGATGGGCATGGCCGAGGTGCAGGCGCTGGAGGACCGCTACGCGGTCGATGACGCCGCCCGCGTCGGCTATTGAGGACACAGCATCCATGCCAGCCACGATGTTCGACAAGATCTGGGACGCCCATGCGATCCTGGAGCGCGAGGGCAACACCCTCCTGCATGTCGCCTTCCACCTCTGCCATGACGGCTCGGCCGGAGGCTTCGCCAATCTGAAGCAGCGCGGCCTCAAGGTGCGCCGGCCGGACCGCATGGCCGGCACGCCCGACCACTATGTGCCGACCACCAGCCGGCGCATCGAGGACCTCGCCACCGAGGACATGAGGCGCATCTTCCGCGTCTTCGGCGAGAACTTCACCGCCAACGGGATCACGCATTTCCCGGTCGAGGACGCGCGCCAGGGCATCATCCATGTCGTGGGCCCCGAGCAGGGCTTCACGCAGCCGGGGCTGGTGATCGTCTGCGGCGACAGCCACACCTCGACGCATGGCGCGGTCGGCGCCATCGCCTTCGGCATCGGCTCCTC